>CAYGNV010000304.1:0-3086 GCA_964351355.1 uncultured Smithella sp. | reverse complement strand
AAAAGAGTGTCAACACATGGCTTGCCGAAGTCCGCAAAAAGCCGCACGGCAAAGATGATTAAGCGGACAGTAACTCAATTTCTTAATGACCCCAATATCCACAATATCATTTTTTATCATACATTATTCGTGCGGAAAAATCAGGTGAGTAGGTGAGAAGAGATGAATACCCGATTCGGATCCATAAGAGTGATACCGGGAGAAGATAGATGCCGATTTCCCCATTGTACGTCTTTGTTTATTGATGATGAGGTTAAGGTTCTCATTGACCCAGGTGCAGGCTTTAAAACGCTCCATGCCCTGAAGCGGGAGGTCTCCATAGACCTGGTGATCAACACCCATTATCACTTTGATCACATCGCGTATAATTATCTTTTTGATAAAGCACGGATCATAATAAATGAGAAGGAAGCCCCGTATTTTCGGGAGAGGAAGAATCTGGGAGCTCTCCTGGGTATGGACGAGGTTTACGGTCCGGAATGGGTTGACGGATGGATCTCAAGAATTGCCGATCCGGCTGCGAAACAGAGCCCGTTTTCGCCCCAAAACAGACACGAGTGGTGGATGTCCACATCCAGGGTGGATGGAGAATACAGGTGGGGTGATGTCATGGATTTCGGTAGGACCAGGATGGAAGTCATAGAAACCCCCGGCCATTCGAAGGGTTTCAGCTGCATGAATTTCCCTGACCAGGGGGTGATGTATGTTGCCGACATAGACCTCACATCTTTCGGGCCATGGTATTCAGGTTCTGACAGCGATATCGATCTCTTCATCTCATCGTGTGAGAAGATCAAAACGATCGATTGTGAATATTTCATAACAGGACATGAAAAGGGTATTTTAGTGAGAGAAGATTTTCTGGCCGGTCTGGATAGGTTCATCGAAATCATTGATCAGCGAGACAGGAAGATCCTTTCTGTGCTGACGAGGCCATTGTCATTGCAGGAGATTGTTGATTACGGTCTTATCTACAACAGCAAATACCATGTCGATGCATGGATCTATATGTGGGAATTCATCATGATCAAAAAGCATGTCCGGAGAATGATCGATAGAGGTCAGATTGGCGACTTGGGTGACAACTTTATCGGCAGAAGAGTATGAATTATGGGCACACCATGCCGGGTTTTATCCATGGCGTGCGAAGCCACGATGGATGTAATGCATTTATAAACCAGTTGTTTGTTCTTGACATGGAAGGCATTTTTCCCGATACTTTCCACAATTCTTTGAAAGGGAGGAACTGTTAATATGGTGGACATGACATTGTGTAAGAAGCTGGCCCAAGCCGTTGGGGCAGGAGAATCGCCGCTGGTTCCAAAGATCTTTGAGGCCCTGGTCAATGATGATGAGGCAAAGGTCATGCTTTTGGCGACCCCACCGGCAACTGCAGAAGAATTAGCGGAAAAGTCCGGATTATCCAGGGATGCAATTATGACGATGATGGATGCCTTATTCCACCGCGGGTTGATCTTTAAAGCTACAAAAGGCGGCGAAAAGAAATTCTATCGCGTAAAATCAATTCCACAAATGCATGATTCCACCAGCCTGACCCCGGGATTACCAAGGTATGTGCTGGACCTCTGGAAAGAGTATATGCAGAAGGAGTGGCCGGCTTACGGTCAGGTGATTATGGATTTCCTGCCCGGCGCCATCATGCGGGTTGTCCCCGTCAATGAAAGTATCGAACCGCAATCACGGGTTCTTGCCTATGATGATGTCGTGAAGATTATCGGGGATGCTAAAACGCTTTCCGTTACAAATTGTTCCTGCCGCGTGATTTCCGGCAATTGTGAAAAGCCTCTGGAAGTTTGCATGCAGGTCGATCGCGCCGCTGAATACAATATCGAACGAGGTACGGGACGGGTCTTGCCAAAAAGCGAAGCTCTTGAAATTCTGCAAAAGTGCCGGGAGGAAGGGCTTGTGCATGTTGTTGATAATCGCCAGACTGTAGGCCATGTCATCTGCAATTGCTGCGCTGATTGCTGCCTGAACTGGGCTATCATGAAGGGACCCAAGAAATGGGTGGCGCCCAGCCGTTTCGAGGCTTTTATTAATACCGATCTTTGCAATGGATGCGAAGCATGTATGGATCGATGTTTTTTTGATGCTCTCGCCATGAAGGATGATTTTGCCGCCGTGGATGCTGAAAAGTGCCTGGGGTGCGGTGTTTGTACAGTCGTCTGCCCGACGGAAGCCTTAAAGCTCAAAGAGGTTCGACCATCCGATTTTGTTCCGGTTTGAAGGGAACAAAATGGTAGCAGAGGCCAAATCTTTACGCTTAACCTTTGATCACCCAAAATAGGCAGCTCGTAAAGCTGTTCCTAATCACCAAATAATGATAATGGGGCGATCGCCATTATCATTAACGAAATTTTCTTTTAAAAAGGAAGGATGCCTGCCATGAAAACTGCGGAAGATCTCGATTTCTTATTTCATCCCCAAACGATCGCTATTGCCGGTGTGTCGGAGAAGGTCAAACAATTCAATGCCGGTCTGAAATACCTGGAGGGTTTGATTCAATTTGGATTCAAGGGGAAAGTATATCCGATGAACCCCACCGGCGGCCAGATCAATGGCATGACCATCTATAAAAGCGTCAAAGATATTCCTGATAAGATCGATTTCATTATTTCCGCCATTCCCGCCCCTTATACGCCGCAGCTCGTGGCGGATGCGGCCCAAAAAGGCGTCAAGGCTATCCATTTCTTCACCTCGGGTTTCAGTGAGATCGAAAATGCTGAAGGCAAACGTCTGCAGGCGGATATCATGGCCAGGGCAAGAGAGGGCGGAATCCGTGTGGTCGGGCCAAATTGCCTGGGCCTTTATTGCCCCGAGGGCGGCCTTTCTTTTAATGCTGACTTTGAAAAGATAAGTGGCCCGGTCGCCATGATCTCTCAGAGCGGGGGTAATGCTGCGCACTGTGTCCAGGAAGGCAACAGCAGAGGCGTTTTTTTCAGTAAGGTCATCAGCATGGGGAATGGCGCCGATCTGAACGAATCGGATTTCCTGGAATATCTGGCACACGATGAGGAGACAAAAATTATCACCGCTTACATCGAAGGCGTCAGACAAGGACCACG
>CAYGNV010000303.1:0-3095 GCA_964351355.1 uncultured Smithella sp. | reverse complement strand
GCCAGTCGCTGGTATGAAGGAAACGAATCACGGGTTAATCCTTACGATCTATTTAATATTCATTTGCATTAAGTTCAGCAGAAGTCAATCTGCCTCTAATCCTTGTCTTGAAGATAATGAATGCCGAAACTAGAGATCAGCTGATGAGTGTAGCGATTCGGCTGGATTGACTTACTCGCTCATGGAATATTTTTCAGTTCTTCCGCAGAAATCCCACAGTCACGCATGATTTGCGCCATAAGCCCGCGACCGACTGTCTCGCCGCTATGCACAGGCACTACCGTACATCTGCCATCAGCGTGCTGAAGGAAATTGTGGCTGCCTTTTCTGTAAATCACTTCAAAACCGATTTTATGAAGCGCTTTAACAAGGCGCTGACCGGTGACAACAGGTAGTTTGCTCATCCGCTGATCGCCACACGTTGAACGCCGATGAATTCGGTTACTACAGGGTCTTCTACTTCCAGACAGAGTTCAATGGCTTCCTTTACTCTTTTCATGAATAATACCATAGAGTAATTATTGCTTCATATTTTTAAATCATGATGCTTTTTTTAGTTTTTCCGCCACGAATACTTTAATGATGGACTGCCGCGGGACACCAAGACGTTTGGCCTCTTTGTCCAGTTCGTGAATCATCCAAAGAGGAAAATCAACATTCACTCTTCTCTGTTCTTGTTCCGGCCTGTGTGCTTTGGAAACATTAAGATATTTTGTGATATCTTCGCCCTTATCAAATTTTTTATCCAATTCCTTAGCCTTCATATATTTCAATCTCCTCTTTTCCAGAGCGTCGAACCGAAATTATTCTTGCTCTTTCGTTTCGGCAGGTTATAATCCCCGACCAATGTTTATCTCCAATTATTCCGATAATCAGGAATCTTGCCTCGTCAATCACCTTGGCAGGAATTACAATATAATCAGGATCATCCCAGAGCGCTTGCGCTTCGATAAAGCTGATCCCATGCTTCTTCTTATTACTTTCACTTTTTGAAGAATCAAACTCGAATATCATAGTATATATATTATACCTTTTTTATCCCAACAGCAAATATTGTTTTCGATACGGATTGATTTTAAATATTAGATTGCCGTGTCGCGTAAGAGGCGTTTCGTACTGACAAACAGGGACTGTGGAAGATATTCAACGCACGTCACTTCGCTTGCGGAGAAACTACTTTCAATGAGTATCCTTCCCACTTCTGCTTCTGCATTTGCCCCTATCTGTTGCTTCCGTGTCCTGCGCCACCACTGCCGCTTCTATATTTCAAACGGGCAACCTTGACGCCAACCAAGGGTTTTTTGCCATACAAAACAACCCCCCCGCTTTGCCGCAAAGCCCGCATACGTGCGGATTTCATGATTTCGGGGCGCGGTTTGCCAAGTCCCGTTCAACCGTTCCCACCGCATAAATCGGCGTCAAACAGCGTTTTCCTTTACATTCGCTGTTACGCGCGGACAATACATAAGACCGTTCCGGATGATACCGTGCTTCAAAAACACCAAGGCTTTTCGAGTGCGTCACCCTTCCCGATTTGACTTCCAGGGGAACGATACCAAGATCGGTTGAAAGCAGAAATTCAACTTCAGATGTTTTTCCCGTCCAGCAATACAGATTTGCCGCCCCTGACGCTTTCAATTCCTGGGCCACAAAGTTTTCGGCAACATATCCCTGATAACTTCCAAAACCGTACTGCAATATCGTTGCCGGTTGAATGTCGCTGATTGCACCCAGCATTCCAACATCAAACATATAGAGTTTGAATTTGTTTTCAAAAGCATATGCGGAAAGCGGTATTGCCGCCGTATCTATTGTAAAGGTTTTAAGAATAAGCCCGGCATTTGTCAGCCAGTCGATCGCGCCGCTCAGCCTTTCAAAACCGCGCATACCCGGGACCGCGTCTTTAAACCTGAACTTCGGGGCCGAACCATCAATGTTCCGGGCAAGCTGCGCCGGGACATTGCGCCACAACCGTTCGATGTGGATCGCATTGGTTTTTCCGCTGTGTTTTGCAATATCCGCAAGGTAGGCGCTGAAAAGATCGCGTTGGATTTTCCGTACCCGGGTCATTGTTTCAAACAGGTTGGTCCGATCATCGGCATAGGCCATCACAACTGCCGGCAATCCTCCTGTGACAAGATACCGCTTCCACTGTTCCCACAATCGGTCATGCGCAAGCGCCGGATAGGGCTCATGAAGATTCCGATTCTGCAGGAGCCCGCAAAGCTCTTCCTCACCGGTTCCTTCCAGAAATTCCTCGAAATCCAGCGGATGCAGATCAAGGAATTCAACTTTGCCGACAGGAAACGGCTCGACATTCAATGCGACCCCAAGAAGCGACCCCGCGGCGCACATTGCACAATGGGGCATTTCTTCGTAAAAATATTTTAAGCTGGTCAAGGCGCGGCCACAGCGTTGGATTTCGTCGAAAATGACGATGTCCTGCCCGGGATCGATATTGCTGTTTCGGTAAAACCGCAGTTCATCGATGATGCGCTGCGGCTTAAGGTCTTTTTCGAATACCTGCGAAATCCTTTCATCTTCTTCAAAATTAAAATAATGACAATTCCGGAATTCTTTTTGCCCGAATTCTCTGAGCGAAAACGTCTTACCAACCTGCCGCGCACCACGTAAAATCAGTGGCTTTCGCTGAGCAGAATTTTTCCATGTAATAAGTTTTTTTGCAATTTTACGATTCATGCTAATAATATACCGTCATTGTGTATTATTTGCAAGCAATAAATCCCAACAAATGGTTCTTTTGTCCACTTAAGCAATAGAGATCGATCCGCTTGTCTCCACGCGTTGAACGCCGATGAATTTGGTGGTTACGGGGTCATCTACTTCCAGACAGAGTTCTATGTTTAAACGAGCAATGCGGTCAGTGGCCAAGCGCACGAAGGGTCCGCTGCACCGACTCGTTGGCTGAATTTTTCTTTAGGATATCCTTCCCCGCGCTGGAATTGGCCAGAGAAAGGCATGTTCGTCTCAGTTCATTTACAACCTTCAATCGTTTGGCAATAGCTTCCGGACTCATATCAATCTTCATTTTCCAAACTCCTGAGATATTCAATATCATCCTGGTCCTGGCCACT
>CAYGNV010000302.1:0-3113 GCA_964351355.1 uncultured Smithella sp. | reverse complement strand
AGTGCTCCATGCCGTTGCGCAGCACCAGCGCCTTGTGCGCCGCCATCTTCTTGAGTGATTCAATGGCCTTCTGTGCCTGATATTCCTGTACAAAACCCAATATCCCGGCCAGGAGCACAATAACAACAATCGATATCGCTTCAATGATATCGCCCATCAAAGCTGAAATGATTGCCGCGATTATCAGAATCATGATCAGCAAATTAGCAAACTGTCCGAGCAGCTTCTTCCATGCCGGATCTTTTTTCGTTTCGGTAATTTCATTGAATCCAAAGGTTTCAATGCGTTCGGTGGATTTTTCCTCGGACAATCCTGCCTCCGTTGAACCCAACCGGGTAAACGCTTCGGCGATACTAAAGTTATGAAATTTTATATTGTTGATTTCCTGCATGTGGGCTCCTGATCTGTTGTGTTCGTTTGGGTTATTTGTTGCAATTTGTCTTCTCTTAGCTCGTCATCAATCCATTTCAGATATTCTTTGCTGCCCTTAACAATGGGCACGGCGATGATCTCCGGGGTTTCATAAGGGTGCATGTTTTTAATCGCGGCTTCCACTTTATTGTAAAAATTATCCTTTGTTTTGATCAGACAGCACCACTCCTGCGTTTTTTCCACTTTGCCCTTCCACCGATAAATGCTGGTAATGGGACCGGTAATCTGCACACAGGCAGCCAGCTTTGTCTCCACCAGATGTTGAGCGAGTGTTTGCGCCTGCTCCCTGGTTTCCGTGGTGGTCGTCACTTGAATGTAAGATTTCATTTTTTTACACATTCATACATCATAATCGCCGCCGCTTGCGGCAGGCTCAAAGAATCCACCTGTTCATTGCCGGGTATGCGCCAGCGCTCATCGGCAAACGCCGATAAATGCTCCGGCAGGCCGTGACTTTCACTGCCTAAAAGCAGGGCTGCTTTTTGTGCCAGCGGGCGCGGCGGCAGTCCCTGGCGCACATCGCTGCCCACAAGATAATGATGCTTTTTTATTTGCGGCAGTGCTGCTCTTAAATCAACATCAGAGACAATAGTCAAATGAAAAAGGCTGCCCATCGAGGCACGGACAGTTTTGGGGTTAGTGTAATCGGCGGAGTTGGCGCTTAAAATTATGATGCTAAACCCAAACCACCGTGCGCTGCGCATCAGCGCTCCGACGTTGCCGGGGTTGTTTGTCTCATGAAGAATTAAGGTATTTCCCGTGCACGTGGATAAGCAGGAGGTCAAATCCCGTTCCGGTTTGATTTGGACTACAGCCATTATCCCTTCCGGTTCCTTATCCTGGCTGAGTTTCTTCCACTGAGAGCGGGTGATCGAATAAATCGGTATATTGTTATCTGTCTTATCTACCAGCCCCTCCCAGTCTTTGATTTTTTCCGGCAATACCAGAATGGCTTCCGTTTGCCAGTCACTCGATAAGAGCTCCTCTACAACCTTTACGCCTTCGACCAGAAAAATTCCTTCTGCCCGCCTCGCTTTGGTTTCGGTAAGCCTAGCCCATTTTTTCAGCTGGGTTTGTGAAACGCTGGAAAGCTCCGTTTGCATAAAGATGCCGCTCCTTTTATAATGTGCGGCGCAGAGCCTGAGCCGCGTTATGAATAATGTCCCATGCCGCGCTGAACGGCGGGGCGTAAGCAAGATCGATATAACCGATTTGATCAAGATCCAGCCCCGTCCACAGCGCGACGGAAAGCACGTTGATCCGTCCCACCGCTCCGGCAAAGCCAACAGCCTGCGCGCCCAGCAATTTTCCCGATGACCGGTCGGCAATCAATTTCAGGCCGATTTTTCTTACACCCAGAGAAGGCGCCATCGCGCTGCCCCAGGTGATATTGCCTACCGGCGAATAACCTGCCGCGACCGCCTCTTGTTCCGATAGTCCCGTGGCCGCGCATTCCAGATTAAACAGACGGAAAGACTGAGCGCCGACGATGCCGTCAAAGGTGAGCGGTTTGCCGCCGATGTTGCGTCCGGCGACGCGGCCCTGTTTGTTGGCGATGTCACCCAGCGGAATATTTACCCAGCGGCGACTGACCTTGTGAAACGATTCGCAGCAGTCGCCCGCCGCATAGATATTTTCGATGGATGTCTGCTGGGCAAAATTGACGCCAATCGCGCCGGATTTACCGATTTTTAAACCCGCCGCCTTTGCCAGACGCACGTCAGGCCGGACGCCGATAGCCAGCAGAACCAGATCGCCTTCATATTCCCCTTTATCCGTCGTGACGCGAAGCGGCGCGTTTTTTCCCTTTTCGATGGATTGTGCTGTGGCGTTGGCGACAAATTCCACGCCGTGGGCCTGAAGCTCCTCGAGCATAACGGCCGACAGGGCAGCGTCCCAGCGGTTGGCCGGCAGCGCGTCGTTGTGGATAATCGTTGTATGAATGCCCGCGGCATGCAGCGCTTCACTCATTTCCAGGCCGATGAAACCGCCGCCAATAATCACGACACGGGTGGCGCTTTTTTCTTTAAGCCAGGTTTTGATGGCGATGGCGTCTTCAAGATTCCGAAGCGAAAAAACGCCGGGTAGAGTGAGTCCCGGCATATCCGGCACAAACGCGGATGTGCCCGTAGCCACCACCAGAAAGTCGTAGGGCATGCGACGGTTATCCTGAAGTTCGACAATGCCTTTTGTCGGATCAATACCGGCCACGCGCGTCTGGAGCCAAACGTCGATGCCGCCTTCTTGAAACTTTTCCGGCGTGCGCGCGATCAGTTTGCCTTGGTCTTTGATTACATCGCCGATGTAATAGGGCATCGGTCAGGCGGCAAACGCGACAAATTTTCCTTGTTCCACCATCGTAATCCGCAGGGACGGATCGTTTCGTTTCGCTTCGGCGGCTGTTGAACCTCCACCCGCGCCGCCGCCGACGATCACCAGATTCTTCCCCATAAAACCCCCCTGATTTATTTCAATAAAGAGAAAGCTTGTTTACGCCAGAGGATGATGGCAATACCCACCAGCATCATGACTATGCACAGGACTTGTCCCATCGTGTTGAATGCCAGAACAAACCCCAGGTGTGCATCCGGCTCGCGGAAAAACTCGATAATGAAGCGCACCAGACCGTATCCGAAAATATAAAGGCCGATCATGAAGCCGTCGAAGGGATTACGCTTACG
>CAYGNV010000301.1:0-3124 GCA_964351355.1 uncultured Smithella sp. | reverse complement strand
CCGCCTCATCATCCCAAGGTGTTTGAAATTTGAAATCAGGCGCTTTGTCCCCTATCGCCCTTTTTGAATACATTCCGGAGTTCTTCTTCACTTATAGACCCCTTATTGCCACCTTATCACTGGCTCGTCAGCGTATAAACCATATCACTGACGGAGCGACGGAATGATTCGTTTTCGACAAACTGTTTGTAAACGTGCGTGTCGTCTCTGAGCAAAAGCTGCATCACCTTGCCCAGCGCCGTATCGTGGGCCATGCGTGCGGTGTGCGGCGTGTTTTCCCTGGCGTTCTGATAGGCTGTATCGGCGGCGACCTTGGGCGCGATATCCTCCCGAATCCTTTTTACGACGCGGTCGGTATCGCCAAAAAGCGTGCCGAATTGCTCGTTGAAGGACTTGAGAATGTTGCTGAGACGGTCGATGTCCGGCTCGTTCTTGCGGCCTTCGGCATCGGCCGGGACGGGGTCGATCTCTGCGCCTTCATCCGCCAACGCAATCTTCATCACTGCCTTTTTCTCGACACGGTAACTGTCCATGTCAATGGCTTCGAGAATGCCCCGGGCCAGATCCTCTTCTTTCGGCGCGGGCAATTTGGGAGTAAGCAGATTGAGCAGGATGGAAAGCTTCTCCCACGAAGCATTGCTGTAAGGCATGATAGAGGCGAGGAAATCGTAGGTGCGGCAAAACGCCTTGGCCTTGCCTTTGAAATCCACCTGCTGGTCTTCATCGAGTGTGTCCTTGTATACCGCTACGCAGACATCAAGGATGGGATCGAGCTTGTCACGGTCGGCATCGCTAAGAAACAACTCAACCAATTTCCGGACTTGCTCCGGTGAATACACCTGCGCATCATCGAGCGTCTTTTTCAGGTCATGGAGCTTGTTCGGGTCGGTTTCTTCACAAAGCAGCGTTGTGCGGTAGTAGTCCTGAAAGGCATACGTAATCGTCTCGCTGTTGTTCTGGAAATCGAGCACAAAGCAATCGTGTTTTTGCGGATGGGCGCGATTAAGCCTAGACAGTGTCTGCACCGCCTTGATGCCGGCAAGCGGCTTGTCCACATACATCGTGTGCAAAAGCGGCTCGTCATAGCCGGTCTGGAACTTATCGGCGCAAATGAGAAAACGATAGGGATCGGCCTGGATTTTTTCAGCGATGTCGCCACTGGAAAAACCATTGAGCGACGCCTCGCTGACCTTGACGCCGCCATATTCATGCTCGCCCGAAAACGCAACAATGGCCTGATAGGGGCTTTTGCGTTCCAGTAGATAGTCTTTTACCGCAAAATAGTATTGGATGGCGCGTTCGATGCCGCCGGTCACGATCATGGCACGTGCCTGCCCGCCGATTTTTCCCGCCGCCAGCACCTGTTCGTGGAAGTGGTCCACCATGATCTCGGCCTTGATCCGGATCGCGTGCTCGTGGCTCTCCACGTAACGGCGTAACTTTTTGCGCGCTTTTTTGGTGTCGTATTCCGGATCGTCCTCAATCCTTTTAACCAGCTTGTAGTAACTGTTGACCGGGGTATAGCTTTTGAGCACATCGAGGATAAAGCGCTCCTCGATGGCCTGCTTCATCGTGTAGCTGTGGAAAGGACGGTGTTTGATCTTACCCTCGGCGTCCAGTGGCAGCGGTTCGCCGAACAACTCCAGCGTCTTGTTTTTAGGTGTGGCGGTGAAGGCAAAGTAGCTTGCGTTGGTCAACATTTTGCGCGCCGCCATGCGCCGCTCCAGAGCTTCGTTTACCGTATCTTCGGGATCAACCTCCACATCCGCACCGTCTGCCGCATTCCCCAATGCCTTGCTCATGGCCGCCGACGTTTTACCACCCTGGCTGGAGTGCGCCTCGTCGATAACGATGGCAAAGGTCTTACCGGCTTCGGTGGCGATTTCGTCGAGGATAAAGGGGAACTTCTGCACCGTCGAGACAATAATCTTTTTGCCCTCTTCAATGAACTTGCGCAGATCGCCTGAATGTTCGGCATGCCCGACCGTGGAACGTACCTGCATGAACTGTTTGATCGTATTTTGAATTTGATTGTCCAGAATCTTCCGGTCGGTGACCACAATGACGGAGTCAAAGACCTCCTTGTCCGCGCGTTTGATGCCGATGAGCTGATGGGCCAGCCAGGCGATGGAATTCGATTTGCCGCTGCCCGCCGAATGCTGAATCAGATAGCGCTTCCCCGCGCCACAGGCCTGTACATCGGCCAGCGCTTGACGCACCACGTCGAGTTGATGGTAGCGCGGAAATACCTGATTACGTTTCTTCTTGACGGTTTTCTTGCTTTTGATCTCGACGATCTGGGCATAGTTTTCCAAGATATTGGTGATTCCCGCCGGGGTGAGCACCTCTTTCCAGAGGTAGTCCGTCTTGAGGCCGTGCGGATTGGGCGGGTTGCCCGCGCCGTCTTGATAGCCCTTGTTGAAAGGCAGAAACCACGAGGCTTTTCCCTTGAGCTCGGTGCACATGCGCACTTCGCTGTCGTCCACCGCAAAATGGATTACGCAGCGGCCAAATTCCAAAAGTTTCTCGCGCGGGTTGCGGTCGCGTCGGTACTGCTCGACGGCATCTTCCACGGTTTGCTTGGTGAGACTGTTTTTCAGTTCAAAGGTGGCCACCGGCAGGCCGTTGATGAACAGGCACAAATCGAGCGCGCGCCGCGTTTCATCGACACTGTATTTCAACTGGCGGGTAATGGAGAAACGGTTTTTGGCGTGAAGCGCCTCTGATTTGGCGTTCCCTTCCGAGGGCGTGCCGTAAAAGAGATCAAAGTGGCCTGCGGGATGGTACTCGATCCCCTTGCGCAGCACGTCGATAACGCCGCGCTTGCCGATTTCCGATGAGAGACGGGTCAGAAATTTGAGGCGGTTGATGTCTTTTGAATCATAACTTGCAGGCCCCAGTTTTTCAAACGCCTCGGGCTGCGTGGCATGCAAAAAGGCGAACAGTTGCGGCACATCAAGCGCATGAGCGCGGTCAAAGTGTTTCGCATCGCCCGGGAAGTAACCGGCTCCAACCGCCTTCTTTGCGGCAATATCATCTGGTGTCTCGGCCACGATATTGGATTTGACGGCTAGGAGGCTGTCCGAGAATAGCAAACAGCGCCCGGCAAACCTAATTTAAAAAT
>CAYGNV010000300.1:0-3130 GCA_964351355.1 uncultured Smithella sp. | reverse complement strand
ACTGGCTCCATTACGGCGAAAAACCCTGGCTCGATTAAGGCGACTATTGACACTTTACGTTGGCCAGAAGGCGTAGACTATGAACGATGTCTGGTTTGCATTGGGACTGACCCTGTTTGCGGGCATGGCCACCGGAATCGGCAGTGTCATCGCATTCACGGCCAAGCGAACCAACTATCGTTTCCTTTCGGTGGCAACGGGGTTCTCGGCCGGCGTGATGCTCTATGTGTCATTCGTCGAGATTTTCTTCAAGGGCGTTGGATTTCTCACGGAACAATACGGCGATTACTGGGGGCACTGGATCAATGCCGCCTCCTTTTTCGGGGGAATGTTGCTGATCGGCTTGATTGACAACCTGATTCCAGCCGCCGTGAACCCGCATGAGACCCATGCGGAAACTGAAACCATGCCCCTGCACAATCCAGCCGCGCCGCTCCCGGATTTCCACAAATCCGCAGCCGGCGTATCGGCGGGGACAAAAGGCCTCCACGATCACAGCGCCCATCATCAGAAGCTGATGCGGATGGGGTTGTTCACTGCATTGGCCATAGGCATTCACAACTTTCCGGAGGGCGTGGCCACCTTTCTTGCCGCCCTACATGACCCGAGTCTGGGTGTGGCCATTGCGGTGGCAATTGCCCTGCACAACATTCCTGAGGGGATTAGCGTATCCGTGCCGATTTTCTATGCCACGGGAAATCGCCCAAAGGCCTTCTTCTACTCGATGCTTAGTGGATTGGCCGAGCCGGTGGGCGCAGGCATCGCCTACCTTGCGCTCCGATTCTTCGTTGGAGGTGATGACGGAGTGGTTCCGCCCCAAGTGATGGGGATGCTGTTCGGGGGCGTGGCCGGCATTATGGTTTACATCAGTCTTGATGAATTGCTGCCAACGAGCAGGGCCTATGGAAAAGGCCACGACAGCCTGCTTGGCCTTGTGGCAGGAATGCTGGTGATGGCTTTGAGCCTCTTGCTGATGAAATAGTGGCGATACGCCTGGTCAACCAGAAAGTGCAGGCGACGCGGTACCAGCGCGGCCGACTCAGAAAGATTGTGCTTAAATAATTATTGACAATCCACTACAATATATTTACACCGTAATCATGAAGGGGTTACGATTTGAATGGGATGAAAAGAAATATAACCTGAATCAAGGAAAGCATAGTATTTCTTTTCTTGAGGCGCAAACGGTATTCTCCGATGAAAATGGTTTGTTGCTCGATGATCCCGATCATTCATTGGAAGAAGAACGTTATATTATTCTCGGCATGAGTTCCAAGCTTCGTCTACTCGTCATTTCCCATACTTATCGTAGAGAAGACCTAATCGTAAGAATTATTTCAGCACGGAAGGCAACACGCATGGAGCAAAGACAATACTGGAGCAGGTGGTAATCATGAGAAAAGAATATGATTTTTCAAAAGCAAAAAAAAATCCTTACGCAAGTATGCTCAAGAAGCAAGTAACTATAAGATTAGATGAGGGTACCGTAGATTACTTCAAGACTCTCGCTAAAACAGCAGGTGTTCCTTATCAAACGCTGATAAATCTTTATTTGCGAGATTGCGCTGCTTCCGGTCGTGTACTTTCTATGCATTGGAAAGAAGCATCTTAAAATTCGCACAACCAGTCGCTAAAGCCGATCGCTACGCTCCGGCTTAGCTTTTCGTTATGCAGGAATATAACCATACATATACCCATACTATTATATTGCAATATTCACATAATTCTGGGATAGTTGGTTCATGCAAAAGACAACCTTTGAATGGAATGAGGAAAAGAATAAAGAAAATCAATCAAAGCACAGCGTTTCTTTTATAACTGCGCAACAAGCTTTTCTTGATCCCAACCGTGTCATCGCGGAAGACATTACCCATAGCACTGAAGAAAATCGGTATTATTGTATGGGTCATGTAGGAGAAGGTATTTTAACGGTTAGGTTTACGTATCGTGGTAACGTAATTCGCATTTATGGCGCAGGCTATTGGAAAAAAGGAAGGAAAATCTATGAAGACCAAAACAAAATATACTGAAGAACCTATGGGCAACTTGAGGGTCGTCAAAGACTTTCTCCCGCCCCCGGATAAGTTAGTATTGAAAGAAGATAATGTGAAAGTAACTATTTCTTTGAAGAAATCCAGCATTACCTTTTTCAAAAAAGAAGCAAAGACCCAGAATACTTCATATCAGAAAATGATAAGAGAGGTAGTAGACTGGTACGCCTCACATTATCAAAAGAGCGCATAACAAAGTCAATCCAGCCGATCGCTACGCTCCGGCTGATTTTTTTGATAGGACGGACCGCTCGCTAAAGCTCGCTTGGCCACAGGCCATCCGTCCTGTTGGTGTTGGGCATCATAATTCATCTAATAATCTATTGACAAAGTGTATCCATTAGGCTACAACACAATACCACTATGATTGAAATTCGCAAAACCGAACATTTCGCCAAGTGGATTGATGGCCTCCAAGATATCCGCGCACGTGCGCACATTCAAGCAAGAATTGAGAGACTGGCTATGGGTAATCCTGGGGATGTTAAGACTGTGGTTGAAGGAGTTTCAGAGATGCGTATTGATCATGGTCCCGGCTATCGGGTTTATTATCTACGGCATGAGCAATCAGTTATAATCTTGCTGGCTGGTGGCGATAAAAGCACGCAAGCCAGGGATATAAAAACTGCACTTCGCCTGGTACGAAATTTATAGGAGTTAAATATGGCAAAAACAGTTACGACAAAATATGAAGTCTCCGAGCACCTTCGCACACCCCAAGAAATGGCCGCTTATCTGGAAATGTGCATTGAAGAAGCAAACGGTGATTCAGCGTTTATTACAAAAGCGTTGGGGGACATCGCAAGAGCAAAAGGTATGTCTCAGGTGGCGCGAGATGCCGGGTTGTCTCGGGAAAGTCTATATAAGGCTCTTTCCGGGGAAAGAAGTCCGGCCTTCGATACCATCCTTAAAGTAATAAGTGCGCTAGGTTTGAAATTGCACACAGAAGCAGTCCAAACAACAAGATTAACAGCCCAACAAAGGCAATCCAGCCGATCGCTACGCTCCGGCTGATTTCGTCGTTGGTGCGCCAAGCGCAGCTTGGCGCTTCTTGCAGGGTGCGAGTCCCTGCCGGGCAA
>CAYGNV010000299.1:0-3139 GCA_964351355.1 uncultured Smithella sp. | reverse complement strand
GCCTCTACGGCCTGGTTCAGCTCTTTATAGGAGATTTGCTTGCCTTCATAAATAATGGCCGGGTTTTCCGGATAGCGCAAGGTGGTGTCCTGAAGCATCCTTTCCATGTTCATCTTGTCCTGATATACCTCCTTCGATAGTTAAATCATTGCTTTTATGCCGCCGAAGTATATGAGCGCTGTTTTGGCTTGTCAAGAAACTTTGTGGGACGTTACAATGATGGCAAGATCAACTTGCTTCGGCGACATATCCTCGCCCCAGGTCATCTTCATAATCCATGGTACGGTCAAATGCGCCGCCTCCGGCGATCTCGATAATACGGTTGGCCGCGGTGGAAACAAATTCCTGGTCATGTGAGGCAAACAGGATCACCTCACTGAAGGCGATCAGCGCGTCATTGAGGGCCGTGATCGATTCCAGATCCAGGTGGTTGGTCGGTTCATCCAAAATCAGCACATTGGCCCCGGTCAGCATCATGCGCGACAACATACAACGAACCCGCTCGCCGCCGGAGAGGACGACTGTTTTTTTCATGGCCTCCTCGCCTGAGAAAAGCATTCTGCCCAGAAAACCGCGTGCAAAGGTTTCACCTTCCGCAGGCGGTGAATATTGGCCCAGCCAATCAATCAGAGTCATCTCGCGGGTAAAGAATTCACTATTCTCCTGGGTAAAATAGGCGCTGGTGATGGTCACTCCCCAGCGGATTTTGCCGCTGTCCGGTTCCAGCTCGCCTGCCAGAATCCGGAGAAGGGTTGTTCGGGCCAGGGCGCTTTCGCCGGTAAAAGCAATTTTATCGCCTTTGCGCACCATCAGGTCAAAATCATCCAAAACCTTGACCCCGTCAATGACTTTGGTCAGTCCCTCAATGGACAGAATGACGTCACCGCAGGCTCTCTCCGGTTTGAAGACCACATACGGATATTTTCGAGAGGAGACCGGCATATCTTCCAGGGTGAGTTTTTCGAGCAGTTTCTTGCGCGATGTGGCCTGTTTGGACTTAGACGCATTGGCACTGAAGCGCTGGATAAAAGCTTTCAGTTCCTCGGCTTTTTCAGCCATTTTACGGTTATCGCTTTGTTTCTGTTTGAAGTGTAACTGGCTGGCGCGGTACCAGAAATCATAATTGCCCACATAAATCTGAATCCGTCCGAAATCGATATCCGCGGTATGCGTGCAGACCTGATTCAGAAAGTGACGGTCATGGGAAACCACGATCACCGTATTGGCAAACCGCGACAAGAAATCTTCCAGCCATTGGATGGATTTCCGATCGAGATTATTGGTCGGTTCATCCAAGAGAAGAACATCCGGATTACCAAACAGCGCCTGGGCCAAAAGGACACGGACTTTGTCTCCCGCCGTCAGTTCTTTCATCTTCTTCATCCGCAGATCCTCGGATATTCCGAGCCCGCTCAGCAGCACGGCTGCTTCGGCATCGGCCTCGTAACCGTTCAGTTCCGCAAAGTCACTTTCAATTTCAGCGCAACGCACACCTTCTGCTTCCGTCAATTCATCTTTGGCGTAAATCGCCTCCCGTTGCATCATGACACCATACAGTTTTACATGTCCCATGACGACCGTGTCGAAGACTGTTTCTTCGTCAAAGGCAAACTGATCCTGACCCAAAACGGCTATTCGTTCCCGCCGGCCGACCATTATTTCCCCGTGGTCAGCTTCCAGCTCGCCGGCCAGAATCTTAAGAAAAGTGGATTTCCCCGATCCGTTGGCGCCGATCAGCCCATAACAGTTACCGGGAGTGAACTTAATATTAACATTCTTGAAAAGGACCCTTTTCCCGTAGGAAAGAGTAATATTTGATGCTGCAATCATGCTTTTTTGATACTCCTTGCGTGTAAATAAAAAAACCACAGTGCCTGGTGAAGCACTGTGGTTCACTTGGAAAAGAGCAGTAGCACCTTTCTAGCCACATGGCAACACATTATTTGCGTTGGGTGAAATACCGTTGACCTCAGTCCCCGGTTATTCTTCGTGCTGGCGGACTCTGCTTGGATTATGCTACAATGACTATGCTTATCTGAATTTTTTAATATCATTTATGAGGAGGTTTGCCGTTATGTCAGAATTATTGAAAATGCTTGGTTGTCGATATCCCATCATACAAGGACCTATCGGCATGTTCAACAGCCCAAAAATGGTTGCCGCCGTCTCCGAAGCAGGCGGATATGGTTTGCTGGCGATAGGTTTTATCAATGAGGCGGACACGGTAAAAAGCCTCATTGATGACGTACGGAAACTGACGGATAAACCTTTTGGCGCGAATGTAGTGCTCATGAATCCAAATAGTGGAGAATATCTTAAAATTTTGGCAGACGCGGGAGTTAAAACGGTTACAACTTCCGTTGGTTCGCCGAAAGACATATACCCCGTGATTCATGATCTGGGCATGAAAGGGATTCACGTGGTCCTTGCGCTTCAGCATGCCATCAGCGCCGTCGCCGCCGGAGCAGATGCCCTGGTGATTGCCAGTGCAGAAGCGGGCGGGCTTCGTTCTTTAAATTCCGAATCATCCACAATGGTTCTTGTGCCTCTGGTTGCCGATCACGTGAAAGTCCCGATTGTGGCTGCAGGAGGCATCGCTGATTCCAGAGGTTATAAAGCGGCTTTTGCCCTGGGCGCCCAGGGTGTTCAGATCGGTACACGGTTTTTGGCATCCGATGAAAGCCCGGCAAGCGAGCAGTGGAAAAAAGCTATTGTTGAATGTCCTGACGGCGGCACTGGTTTAATTCCCCTCGGTAATATGAAGTTGGCGAATAGACTGATCATGACGCCTTGGATAAGAGAGAGACTGGCCGACCCATCAGAAAAAAACATTGCCGACGAACTGGATCGAAATCCCGATGCGACCGGTAATTATGAGCGTGCAGCGTTCGGGGCTGGCCAGATTAGCGCATTGATCAAGGATATCAAGCCCATTAAAGCAATCATTGAGGAGATGGTTTCCTGATTTCCTGTAAGTGGCTGTATTTTATTAAAAATTATCGCCCACCACTGGACAATAGACAACAAAAAACCCGCTATTTCTAACGGGTTTTAAGCTTTATTGGACTTTGTTGGATTGTTAGATGGTAGGCGGTGCTGGGATTGAACCAGCGACTTCTACCGTGTGAAGGTAGCACTC
>CAYGNV010000298.1:0-3148 GCA_964351355.1 uncultured Smithella sp. | reverse complement strand
TTGTCTGGCAATTTTATCAATATCGACATAGACTCTGGTGCGGACCTCGCCGCCAATGAGACATATTCCCTTGCCTAAAAAGACCTCAATGCCGCAATGAGGCATATTAGTCAAATTGAGACCATCTTTTTCCTTCTTTTCTCCATCCAGAATTTCTGCAATAACATTGGCAGCGATAATATCCGCCACCATATCAGGATGACCCACTTTGACACTTTCCGACGAAATCTGCATAAACTTTTCTCCTTATAGATTTTTTTTGTGCGGGCTTTTAATGTAAAAATTAAAAAACCCGCGCCAAAGCACGGGGTCAATTGAATGATTCATTGATTTTCAGTGCTTTAGCACATTTATAGAGCGGAGCAATTTACTTTAAATCACCGCTTGCCCTGAAAGATACCACACAAAAACATAAAATCAAGAAAAAAATTGCTCTTGATAACCATCAGTCACTTTTGGATTGCAATTTATCGGGGGGCAGTTTATGAAATGATTACTAATTTATAAGGATGGCCGGTCTTGAAAATTGATTTCGCAAAAGCACTGAATGTTAAAGGTTTTCTGGACGAAGCGGAAGCGAGGCGTCTCTATATGATGGCCCTGGAAGCCTCAAAGTTTGCCCCCTGCCTGGAAATCGGCAGCTACTGCGGGAAATCCGCTATCTTTTTGGGCACGGCCTGCAAGGAAAACAACGCTGTTTTGTATTCTATTGACCACCACACAGGATCGGAAGAACAGCAACCGGGCCAGGAATATTTCGATTCTGATTTGCTGGATAAAGAAACGGGAAAAATCGACACATTGCGTTTATTTCGCAAAACGATTGATGATTTTGATCTGGGAAATACCGTGGTCCCTGTCGTTGGCCGGTCTGAAGTCATTGGACGCGCGTGGAACACGCAGCTTAGCCTTATCTTTATTGACGGCAGCCATGCCTATGAATCCGTATTGAACGACTATCAAATCTGGGCAAAACACATCCTGTCAGGCGGCTATCTGGTATTTCACGATATTTTTCCCGATCCGGCGCAGGGTGGCCAGGCACCCTACCTTGTTTATCAGAAGGCGGTCGCCTCAGAATTGTATGACGTGCAACCTCTTTTTAAATCGCTGGGCGTGTTGAAAAGGCTATAGGCAAAAAGGTTAAATACCGTCTCCCGTCATCCAGCTCCTCGTTCCTTCCTTTTCTGGTTAACCTAAAAATCAATGCCTTCCCGTTCCAACCAGTCCTCGTAAGAAACCATCCGGGACAGCACCTTGACGGCCCGTTCCGGCGTCAGGAAGGCGATCCCGCTGTATGGACTTCCGGGGATCTCGGTGATGGTCCGACTGTGGACATCATCGAGGAAAACACCCAGGATGGGTTTCCCGTACTTCATCATCAGTTCTGCGCTGCGCTGGAATACATCAGCCTCCGAATCCTTGTACAGCTTGATACCCTGATCGTAGAGTTCCTGGTTGATTTCCTGTCCGGTGTCACGGGCTGCTTTCACCATTGCATCGATCAGGCGAAGCCTTCCCACGACACCCAAATGGATGATGGCATCGCATTGATCCCACTTGGCAAGGATTTCCAATATCTTCACGGGGATTTCTGTCCCCATCTCACCGACGAGATCGACAGGATTCTCCTTGCTCCAGAAAGGCGGCAGGATTTGATCAATTTGGGCTATCACGTCGGCTGTCAGGTGTGGAACCTCCAAGCCAGCCTCAATGCACAGGTCCGTCGTTACGACGCCCCAGCCGCCGCCCAAGGTCATAATGGCGACACGTTTCCCCCTGGGTAGGGGCAAGGATGAAAAGGCAGCGGAAAGGTCGAGGAGATCCATGGGCTGGTCCGCCAGAACCACACCGGCCTGACGACATGCGGCGTTGAGGATCCTGATATTGGAAGCCATGGCGCCTGTGTGGCTTGCCGCGGCCCGGCTCCCGGCGGTCGTTCGCCCGCCCTTGAGAAGGACGATGGGCTTCTTCCGAGACACTTTTTGCGCCGTCTTGAAGAACCGTTTGCCGTCCTTGATGCTCTCAACATAGAGGATGATGGATTTCGTCATGTCGTCGAGGGCAGAGGTACGAAGAAAATCCTCGAGGGTGATCATGGCCTCGTTGCCTGATCCGCAGAAAGAGCGGATGCCGATGCCTTCCGTTTCGGCAAAGGCCATCAATTGGGTTCCCAGATTGCCCGATTGCGACAGGAGTCCGATCGACCCGGCCTTTGGCCAGCAGGGCGTTCCGACGCAGTAGAATTTAATATGAGGATTACAGATGCCCATGGTGTTGGGTCCCAAAATGGAGACACCCGCTTCGGCTGCGGACCGGATCAGCGTCTTTTCCAATTCGCGGCCCTCGGGGCCAACCTCACCGAAACCCGATGAAATGAGGAGCATATACCGAATGCCCTTGGCCTTGAGTTCTGGAATCAGCCTCAGGGACTGGACCGCCGGGATGGTCACGATGGCAAGATCGACATGGCCGGGAATATCACCGATCGTTTTATAGACCTTGCGCCCGGCAATCTCCTCGGCTTTGGGGTTGACCAGATAGACATCCCCTTCATAGCCTCCGGCCAGGACATTGGTCATGAGCATGTTTCCCCATTTTCCAAGCTGGGCTGATGCGCCGACAAAGGCTATCGATTTGGGAGTGAACAGGTTGGCAATCTCTCTCGGGTCCACAGGCGGCCGGGCGGCAACCTCCACCGTTCGCTCCCCAAGAATGATGAGAGCGTCAACAGCCGTCACATGGCCGTCGGCATTAACGAGCAGGGGGTTGATATCCACTTCCGTGATGGCCTCCCAATCAATGGCCAGCCGGGACAGGCCAACAAGGGTCTTAACGATCTCTTCCCGGCAAACGGGCGCATCCCCACGGAAGGGACCGAGAAGCCGTGCGGCGCGAAGTTCATCGAGCATCGATTCCGCTTCCCGCTCCTCCAGAGGGGCGACACGGAAGACAACATCCCCCAGGGCCTCCGTAAAAATGCCCCCCAGACCGAACATGATGATGGGACCGAACTGGGGATCACAAAACATCCCGGCGACAAATTCCCGTCGCCCCTTGATCATGGGTGAAACAAGGTAACCTTCCAGATCTTTGCCCGCCGATTGGGCGATGGCCTGCGCCGCGTCTATCACCTCCTGAGAATCCT
>CAYGNV010000297.1:0-3155 GCA_964351355.1 uncultured Smithella sp. | reverse complement strand
GGCTTCATCAATGCTGTTTTGTTCCAGAAGGGGAGTATAGTTGGACAGCAAATCCCAATCAGTTATCGAGGTTTAGGCCTTAAATTGAAAGCAACTAAAACAGTTAATGCGGCTTTAGGAAATGTCTTTTACCAGACGATACCCAATCCCCAATTCAGTAAGAATATATCTGGGGCGGGTCGGATCATCCTCGATTTTGCGGCGCAGTTGTCCGACATAAATTCGTAGATAGTGCGTATGCTCCTGATTGTTAGGCCCCCAAACAGCTTTCAACAACTGCCTCTGAGTTACAACCCTGTCTACATTCATCGCCAGATATTTTAAAATTTCATACTCGGTTGGTGTCAGCTTTAAATCTTCTCCTTTCAGAGTAACAATCCTGCGGGGAATATCCAAAGTAATCTCTCCGAATGTAAGAACAGGCTCGTTTGCTGTTTTTGTCGAGTGGCGTAACGCCACCCGGAGTCTGGCGAGCAATTCTCCTATGCTGAAAGGTTTTGTTATGTAATCATCCGCTCCCGCATCCAGAGCTTTAATTTTTTCACTTTCCTGATCCCGGACGGTCAAAACGATGATGGGAATCAGCGTCCATTCCCGCAACTTGTTAATTACTTCATGGCCTTCGTAATCAGGTAGGCCAAGATCAAGGATGACAATATCAGGATTAAAAACCGCGGCCTTATTCAGGCCTTCGTGCCCGTCAACAGCTTCGGCGACATTATAACCGTTGCCGGTTAAAGCGATATTAAGCATCCGCCGGATCTGTTTTTCATCATCAACAACCAGAATGCGGGAACCATCAAGAGACATATTTTTCACCTTGCGCATCCCCCAGTGGCCGGGATGGTTGATCTCCTATGGGCAGCGAAAAAATGAAAGTGGTTTTATTTTGCTTTGAAGATTCCACCCATATTTTACCTTTATGCGCTTCAACTATCCCTTTGCAGGTGGAAAGTCCCAACCCCAGCCCCATTTGACTTTCCGCTATATGCAAACGATAAAATTTATCAAATATTTTTTCTCTGTCGCTTGCGGAAATTGAAGAACTGGCATTGCTGATGGAAAAGAGGAGCTCTTTGTCATGCTGTTGAACCGCTATCGTAATTTCTTCGTCAGAAGGGGAATACTTGACTGCATTTTCCAGCAGATTGATAATCACATGCTCGATAAGAGCGGAATCAGTCTTCACTAACGGCAAGTCTGCCGGAATATCTATTTTCAGTCTGCTATTCCGCAGCATCTCCCTAGTTTCCCTGATGGCGACCCCTATGATATCCTGCAAATCGCACCAGTCCATAATGGGTTTCAGCATTCCGCTCTCCAGTCGCGTCATATCAAGAAGATTGGAGGTAAAACGGTTCATGCGGTGCGCTTCTTCTTTAATCGAGGATAAAAGGATATTTTTCGATTCCTGATCAGTTACGCCTCCTTCCAGAAGGCTTGTCACCGCGCCGGTAATGGAGGACAGCGGCGTGCGGATTTCATGAGAAACAGAATTCAATAATGCCGTGTGCAGTTTCTCGGACTCAATAAGCAATCCCGCTTTTTCTGCTTCTTTTCCCAATTCCACCCGCAGCAGCGCTACCGCAGCCAGGTTAGTAAAAGCTCCCAGCATTTGTTGTTGTGCCTTGGAAATTGATTTATTCGTTTTCCTCGGCGTAATCGCTAGCACAGCCATTACTCTGGTTTCCGTTTTAACCGGCAGAAAAAAAGTAGTTGATTGGCTGATATTCCTGTCCCTTCCGTCAACATATTCGCCTTGGGAAAAAACTTGCTCAGCAAGGCCGCGCTCATTTATATCATGCAGCGTAGCTCCTGCGGGACTGGCGGCAATTTCTATCAATTGGGCATTGTTTTTATCAGGCAACATTAAAATTACTTTCCCGTTTATTATTTCCCCAATCGTCTGAACAAAATTTTCCCATATCAGCTGCAAATCTGTTGCAGCGACCATTTGCCGGCTGAGGATATATAAAGCAGAGGTCATCTGCTCGCTTTTTCTGGTTTTTTCCAGTTCGTTTTTGAGTGTGGCTGCCATAGCGGAGATAACCATGGCAACTATTAGATAGACAGCAAAGGTAAAAAAATATTTTGTTTCATCTGGTTTGAAGCCAAAAGCGGGTGGGATAATGAAATAATCGAAAGCCAGAATTCCCAAAAAAGAAGCAAACAATGAAGGGCCGCGGCCCCAGTAAATCGCGCTGATCATGACCGGCAAAAGATACAGGAGAGCTATATTTAAAAGGTCAACAAAGGGAGTTAGCAATTTACCGATAAAGGTAACAAGGAATATCGCCAGAAATGTCCACAAATACGCCAGTATGCTAGTTGGTTTCATAACTTTATTCTAGCATAAGTAAAATATAATGTCGATTAATCAGAAAATCAGAATCAGAAAATCGTAGCGAATGAGTTACTCTAATGAAAGAAAGGCAAATGATATTTGCCCTTCTTTCATCAATACATTACCCTGTGCCGAGGCAGGCGGCTATTTAGCCGAAGCATAGGTAACAACGACTTCCTCTTTTAGATCGGCCCCACCTTTTATTGTTGCGCCAATACTAACAACATTTTTACCCTCGACCAGCTTAACATCGGTGGAAAATTTCCGATCTTTAACAGGGATGTCTGCGCCATTAATCGTCACCTTTGCTGCTGAAGTTTCGCTTCCACCCAGACGGCCGCTTACCGTAACCGTAGGAGTATTAACAGATGCGCCATTACTTGGTGAATCGACCTTCAGAACCAGAGTACTTGCACTCTCCCACGAAGGGCTGTCACACCCAGCCAGAAGTAAGGCGATTAAAGAAAGCAAAAAAATAATCCCTAATAGTTTAAAATTTTTCTTCATGATAAACTCCTTTATCTAATTATTGTTTTCCCCTTGTTCGCTGAATAATACTTAAAGGAATGTAAATTGGGCGTAAAAAAATCATTGATAGATATAAAAATTCTGTAAAAATAAGTTAAAGATTCAGCAAACGCCGGGAAAACTCAAAATTGCCAATTGAAATATAAATGCGAATTGTTAGGTCACTGTTGGCTAAAATTTAAAAGTGAACTGTATTGTCTCAATCGTTTACAGTTTCGGATCAAGTACAGAACCCCGACATCCACGATTACCTGGACCACTATCTGGGCGGATCGGAAAAATA
>CAYGNV010000296.1:0-3159 GCA_964351355.1 uncultured Smithella sp. | reverse complement strand
CGGACAGCTTCTACAACATTGCCCGTGCCCGCCTCGCCCTTGGTGCGGATCATCGCCGCGCCTTCAGCAATTCTGCGCAGGGCCTCGCCCAGATTGCGCGCACCGCAGACAAACGGAATCGAAAATTTTGTCTTATCAATATGGCATTCTTCATCAGCCGGCGTCAGGACTTCGCTTTCATCAATGTAGTCGATCCGCAGGGCTTCCAGCAGCTGTGCTTCCACAAAATGACCGATTCTCGCCTTGGCCATCACCGGAATCGACACGGCCTTCTTGATTTCGGCAATCATCGCCGGGTCGGACATTCTGGCGACTCCACCGTCCTTGCGGATATCCGACGGCACCCGTTCCAGCGCCATCACGGCCACAGCTCCCGCTTCTTCCGCTAATTTGGCCTGTTCCACGTTGGTGACATCCATGATGACGCCGCCCTTCAGCATCTGTGCCAACTGGACATTTAATTCATATCTTTTTGTATCCACGTTTAATACGCCTCCTGACTTTTTAAGATATATCCCCGTAATGTTTTACCGTAATGTGACTAATTTAACCACTGGATTCTAAGAATACAAATGGATTTTCGTCAAGTATAATAATTGGTCGGCTACCACAGCAATCGGGTCTTGATTTTTTGATCGCTAAGATAATTTTTAATTTGTTTGATGGTATAGGTCCGGTAATGCACCATTGAAGCAATCAGCGCCGCGTCGGCCCTGCCTGTTGTCAGGACATCCGCCAGATGCTCAGGTGTTCCGGCGCCGCCGGAGGCAATCACCGGAATATGGACATTATTTGAAATAAGCGCCGTTAAATTAAGTTCATAACCGTCTTGGGTGCCGTCGGCGTCAATGGAATTGAGGCAGATTTCGCCCGCGCCTAAGTTCTCTCCTTCTTTGGCCCACCATAGCGCGTCGATACCGGTATATTTTCTGCCGCCTTCAATGACGATTTCATAACCCGAAGGAGTTTGCCTGCTTTCATTCACCTTTTTCACATCCATCCCCAGTACAACGCACTGGCTGCCGAACGCTTTTGCTCCTTGCGTTATAATTTTGGGTTCGAGCACAGCCGCGGAGTTCACACTCACTTTTTCCGCTCCGGCCAGAATGACTCTGCGCATATCATCGAGATTGCGGATGCCGCCGCCCACGGAAAAGGGAATAAAGATGGTTTCAGCCACGCGCCGCACGACATCGATCATAATGTCACGTTTGTCGGATGAAGCCGTGATGTCATAGAAGACAATTTCGTCCGCACCTTGCTCGTAGTATTTGCGGGCGACTTCCACCGGATCGCCGATATCAACATTGCCTTTAAATTTAATGCCTTTGGTCAGCCTGCCGTCGCGCACATCCAGGCAGGGAATTATTCTTTTACTAATCATGGCCCCTCCATGCGCAGAAGTTTTTAAGAATCTGCAGCCCGGGTCTGCCGCTTTTTTCAGGATGGAACTGCATGGCGATCAGATTTTTAACTGCCAGCACAGAGCAAAAGCTCATGCCGTAATCGGTTGTGCCCAAAACAGCCGTTTCATCCGATGGCGATGGATAATAGGAATGGACAAAGTAATACTCCGACTCCGGTTCGATGCCTGCAAACACAGGATGAGTGTGTTTTAATGTAACACTGTTCCAGCCCATGTGCGGAATCTTCAATGCCAGTCCGGCGGATAATAAATGATCGGGGAATCGTTTCGTCGAACCGGCAACCAGGCCGATGCAATCCGTATTGTTCTCTTCGGAGTGGTCCAATATGATCTGTGTGCCCAGGCAAATGCCCATCAGCGGCTTGCCAGTGTTGATCCAGCTTTGCAGCCAGGCATCGAGATTCTTCTGCCGCAGGTAAGCCATCGCTTCGCCCGCGGCGCCGACACCCGGAAAAATCACGTGCGATGCCGCGTCGAGCTTTTTTGTATCATCCGTGATGACAAAATCCTGCCCGATATTATGCAGCGCCCGCGCCACACTGGTGATGTTACCGGCATTGTAATCTATAATTGCAATCATATTTGCTCAATTCTTTTGAAAATGGATATGAACACTTTCTAAGTTTTATTAGCAAAGTTTATGCCCGAGCGCCAATATCTTTTTGAAAGGACTTCTGGCACGCCGGAAGAATTCGGCTTTCCTTACGTTGGACAAATTTCCTCTAGGATACCAACTTGGCTTGGTTTTTATTAGCACAAAATACCAGGCAGCAAAAGTTCATTCTATTGGATTTTAAAACACTTTTTCTTTGAATTCTTCCCAAAAAAGAGTAATATCACTCCAGAAATCGGAAAAGACCAAGTAGGTATATTAATCGTTAGCGTTGCAAAAAAGGATGATTCGTCATGTCAATTATTGAATCAGCATTAAAATGTCCTCTGTGCGTAATAAGCGTAATGGGTGATCATGCTGGTGAAGATACTAAAACGATATTTGATCGGAAGAAAGTTGACATACAGGGAAAAGGTATAACCTTTTGGCTAATTAGGTCGCCCAAAGCGAAGCCGCCACATGTTCAACAGGTTTGTAACTCTTTCCCTTCTTACACAATCTTTATTGAACCAGCAACCAAAGGTGGTGCTCGTCCTACTACAAAAGAGGATGCTGCTAAGGAATATTCTAACGATGGAAAGGTTTGGCATCAACTGCCTAAAGGATTGGGCCCTGTCAAAGGAAAACTGGATAAGGCGGCAAATTCTCTTGTATTTGACAAGATAGAAACTGACTTTGATGCAACCTTAGACCTATGGAATTATGCAGAAGCATTTGACGTTCATAAACCAATTAAATTTATACTCGGGTGTTCTACTATTTGCGCAATAAGAAAAGACATGAAAGTAATTCCAGATAGAATGAAATCACGTTATCGTAAAATTGTTGCAGTGGGAAGAATTGTGGAGCCATACAGCGTATGGCTTCGCTAATCAGTCGCTACACCGGATCGCAAGCCTCTGGCTTGCTCCCGGTGAGCTTTTCGTTGCCGCCGCGCTGCGCGCGACGGCAACGGCGGAGCTAAACTTCCAGCTTGATCGATTAGTTGGCGCATGATATCAGTCTAAATTGAGGAAGTCCTGATGCTCTTCGCCTGATAGTTGCCTGCTTGCTGATTCGCGCGGCGCCAATCGGGTAGCCGGGGGTTTTTCTCCCCCAGCCCCCACACCACCTGGCATGC
>CAYGNV010000295.1:0-3202 GCA_964351355.1 uncultured Smithella sp. | reverse complement strand
CCACCAGTCCCAGGTAAGCTTTCTTTTCCATGGCTTGTCACCTCCAAAGTTTTACAATTAATATGAATATGAATAATTTTTTTACCCGGTGTGCCTAAAAAGATCGGAATGATTATCTGCCTTGCCCAAGCAGGATGGCCGGAATCGTCTTCAAGATCAGAGCAAAATCGAGCCGTAAAGACCAGTGGTCTATATAATCCATGTCCATATCCATCCACTGACTAAATGTGATATCGTTTCTTCCGGGTTGGATCTGCCAGATGCAGGTAATGCCGGGCTTCATGGAGAGACGGCGGCGTTGCCACAGTTCATACTTGTCCACTTCAGCAGGCGTTGGGGGTCTGGGCCCTACAATGCTCATCTCACCCCGGATTACATTGATAAACTGGGGGAGTTCATCTATGCCAAACTTTCTTAAGAATTTGCCAATATAAGGAATAATACGGGGATCATTTTTTATTTTGAATGCCGGGCCGTCGGCCTCATTCAATTCTATCAGGGTATATTGCTGTTCTTCAGCGCCTATGGCCATGGAGCGAAACTTGTAGAGTGGAAATTTTCTGCCGTCCTGACCGCTGCGGATCTGTTTGTAAAAAACAGGACCGGGGGAAAACAATTTGATCAGGCAGGGGACAATCACGAACAGCGGAGAGGTGATGATGAGTACGAAAAGGGCCAAAACATAGTCCGTAATGGATTTGATAGCCATGGCATCCTGATTTTTCTGAACCCGGCTGATGACGAGCGCCGGTTCCGACAAAAATTGATCAACCTTGAAGGAGTGAAATGCATGGCTCGTCATGAATTTCCGAATATACCAGTAAGGAATAATTCGGACGGTGATTCCAAAGGTGTTGATGAAGGAAAGATACCACTCGGAATTTTTTATTTCATTTAACGGCATCGTGATCAAGACTTCATCGATGACCCGGTTAATCAAAATATCCCGAAGATCCTCCAGAGTCCCAATTACTTTGACCTCGCAGGATACGGTTTTCCCGACATCCTCCCGGTTTATTTCGATACAACCAACGACTTCAATAGTGCTTTCCTTTTGATCTTTGACAAGATCGATGAGTTCCTGGGCGGCGGTCCGGCTTCCCAGGATGAGGATCTGACGGCGGAAATAGAGGTCTTTGCGTTTTGAAACGATTAGCCGATCGATCAGCAGGCGGGCGAGAATCAAAACGATCAGATCCATGAGATAAAACAGAAAGATCATCAGGCGACTGACATCGGTGAATTTAAAAATATACATGCACACCACTAAAATAGCGGTGCTGATGCTGACCACTTTAAATAGGTTCATCACCAGCGGGAACGTCATTTTGGCGCCGTAGCGGTAGTCGGCTTTTAAAAAGTCCAGGGTTACATACCAGATGATGATGATCATCATCAGCAATAAATAATAGTTGGGAGCCGTGGTCAGCCCTTCAAAAGGACCAGCCAACTCGCTTCGTTTGAAGGCATATACGACAACAAACACCATTGCTGTCAGAAAAACATCCACCACCGCTTCAATTCTTCTTACCATCTCTCTGTCCTGATTCATCATGGGATAATTATCAACCGCCCAAGCTCTTTCTATACAGTCTGTTATGCTCGCTGCAAGCCGTATCCCAACTAAACTGTGTGGAAATCATCGCTATGGCCTTTCGCTTGAACTCATCATACTGGTTTTCGGAAATGGTTTCAACATAATTCATGTGCTTTGCGATAGCGGGAATATCCCCTACCGGAAAAGTCAGCCCCGGGAGGGTTTCCACAAGCTCCCGATGCGGACCGATATCGCTTGTAACACACATGATGCCATAAGATAAGGCTTCCAGGAGAGTAATGGGAAGCCCCTCTAATTCGGATGCAGTAATAAAGGCGCGGGCATTGGAGAACAGCTCTTCCAGAACCTCTCCGAACTGATAGCCGGTAAAAATGATCGAAGGGGTGTTCTCGGCCAACTTGATTAAATTGTTCATGTATTGTCCCGCAGCGGCATTGTCGCCTACAATCACCAGGCTGTACTCTCCCGGATTCAACACATAGGCTTTAATAATATCCTCCATGCGCTTTTCAGGAACCAGGCGGCCGACGCATAGAAAATAACGCCGGGCGGACAGGCCCCATTTTTTGATCAGGTTTGGCTCTTTGGGCGGAATCGGCGTCATCCCATTGGGGATATAGAACGTGATCATTCTGTGCGCGGAATCAAAATATTGTTGAAGTTCCTTGGAAACTACAATCCGGTATTGTGCAAACAGCATTGCGGCAAGTTCGCCAAGGTAGATCAGTTTCGACGCCCACCATGGCCATTTTTTGCGCTGCCAGTCGAGTCCGTGACAGGTAAAAAAAACCTTCATCCTCGGTCTGAAGATGCGGGGCAGAAAGCTGAAGAAACAGGGGCCAATCCCATGAATGTGAACGATGTCCGGATTTGAAAAAAGAATATGAATCATCGAAAACAGCGTGTGTAATAATGCGTCTGTATATTTAAGGTTCAGGGTTGGCAGCCGCTTGATCTTCATCCCTTTATACGAATGGATGTCCTTCGGAACATAGTAGCTGCGGGCATAGATGGTAATATCATATCCCCTTTCGGCCAGGCGTGAGTAGAGGTTTTCACAATGATGTTCAACGCCGCCCCACGTTGCGGGTACGCCACGGACGCCGGTTACTGCGATTTTTATCATTTTTATCCCCAAATGGTTATGAGCGTTGTCACGGTTTGATCAATATCGAACTGCCGATATACATCCCGGTAGGCATTCTTCCCGTAATCAGCGGCGATCAGGGGATGGTTTAATAAAAAAGCAATAGCTTCAGCGAGTTTTTCAGGGTTGCCCGGGGGGACCAGGAGACAATTATATTCGTGCTTTAAGATGGCGCGGTTTCCGGGAATATCGGTTGCAACAATCGGCTTTCCGGCAGCCATGGCTTCAAGAAGCGCCATCGAAGTTCCCTCCGACGTGGATGGAAGGACAAATACCTCCGTTAAAGCCAGAATCTCACGAACATCGTTTCGGCTTCCGAGAAAGGAAACCACATCCTGAACCCCAAGGCTCTGGCTTTGTTGTTCAAGTGATTCCCGGAGGTCGCCGTCGCCGGCCAGAAGCAATTTAAGGTTGCCAAGCCGGCGGGTCAGATACGGCATCGCCTCAACCAAATAGCGATGCCCCTTGGGCGGCATGAGGCGTCCGACCGACGTTAT
>CAYGNV010000294.1:2084-3206 GCA_964351355.1 uncultured Smithella sp. | reverse complement strand
TCGCCTCCAGAGCCTTGTTATGCATGAGCGGCGAGAGACTCTGCCGGACAGGATTACCCAAGAGGACAAAGTTCAATGTGCCCGGTGGTAAAAGCCCTGGTTGGATTGAGCGTTGATGACATGGCAACAGATGCTGAAATTCTCTCATCGTGTTGACTGTCAACTGTCCGGGCGCTGATTTTTTGCCGCCCGGCAATACGGCAAATCCCAGATAACTTCCCCAAACCAGCGCCATGGCCCGGCTGATTTGTCCCAGATCGCCCATACACATCGCAATAATTTTACGATCCTGCGCTTTGGCGTAGGCGATCAGGCCCGGCACTTTCAAGTTGTCCGCCGCAGTCCGGGCATAAGGAACTATCTTTACAATATCAGCGCCGGTTTGCGCGCAGGCCTGAAATATTTCTTTTAATGTTCCAAGCGACGGGGTTTTGGAAATGTCATGCCAGGAAACGATGATCCGTGTGGAGCTTTTTTGCTGGCGGCAAAAGGATTGAAGCTGTTTAATGGCCCTGTCTCCTTCGGCCAGCTCAATATCAATGAAGTCCACACCAAGCTCAATCGCCTGTTTGAGTAAACGCATCTTGGACGTTTTGGTCATCCCTTTTTTCCGGACCGCTTGATCGAACGGAGGCGGCAAAAGGGCTTCTTCTTTCCTGCGGCAGGTGACAATAATTTTGATGCGGCCGGATACGCGACGGGCCGCGGCAATCAATTGATCCAAATCGCCGTCCGCAATTAAATCCATGCGCAACTCGATTAAATCAGCCGCCATGGCGCTTCTTTCAACCGATCTCAACGCTTCCTGATGCGTCGCATCCGTGATGGGTATGCAAATCATAGTCCGTCCTTGGCTTGGGGATACGAGCCCAGAATTTTCAAATAAACCGTTTTATCTTTTAATGCCTTGATACAGTTTTGAACGGCCTTGTCGTTGATATGGCCGATCATATCCACAAAGAAAAGGTATTCCCACATTCGTTCCCTGACCGGATGCGACTCGATCTTGGCCAGATTGATCTTTCGTTTTGCGAAAGATGCCAGCGCGCGATGCAGCGATCCCGGAAAATTCGGCGTGGCAAAAATGATCGATGTTTTATCATCGCCCGTGGGTGTCCCTTC
>CAYGNV010000294.1:0-1984 GCA_964351355.1 uncultured Smithella sp. | reverse complement strand
TTCAGGGGCGTTAAAACCAGCCGATCCAGCGTCACATTCACCGACCCTTCCAATGAATTTTCCACGGGCACGACGCCCCATTCCACAGCGCCTTTTTCCACTTCGTCGAAAACACGCGCGATCCCCTGCTGCGGCCAGAAACGGCTGGACGTGCCGAAATGCAGGCGCGCAGCCTGATGGCTGAAAGAGGCCTCCGGCCCCAGATACGCTATGTTCATGGGCTTTTGCAGGTCACGCGACGCGGAAATGATTTCCCGGAAAATCGACGTTACCTGGCGGCCCGATAACGGTCCACGATTGAGTCCCTGTAAATAATTGAACACTCTTGCTTCCTGAGCGGGATTATAAACCTCAAGACCGGCCTGTCCCTTCACCTTGCCGATCTGAACGGAGATCTGCGAACGCTCATTAAGCAGCCGGATAATCTCCCGGTCTTTTTTTCTCATGTCTTCTCTTAACCCATCCAGAGACGGCTTCATGCTTTCATTTCCTCCAGAACATCGTCGATCAGTTTTTCACTGACACTGCCGTTGACAAAAGGCATGCCTATTTTTTTGATCAGGACAAAATGAATCACGTCGTCCTTTTTTTTCTTGTCCATTTTTAAACGGGCGATCACCGCGTCGGACATAAAGGACGGCGGAATCTTTACCGGCAGACCCGCCCCAGCGATGACTTTTTCCACACGGGCCGATTCATCTTCCGGAAGATAATGCATTTTCACCGACAGCCGTGCTGCGGCAATCATACCCAACGCCACGCCTTCTCCATGCGACAACGTGTAGTCCGAAACGGCTTCCAGGGCGTGCCCCAGCGTATGACCGAAATTCAAAATCCTGCGCAGACCCTGCTCGCGTTCATCAATCTCCACAATTGATTTTTTAATGCGGCAACAGGTTTCGATGATCTTCAGCAGGTGAGCCGAATCCCTGCTTTTGACAGCGTCCATATTCTCTTCCAGGACCTTGAACATTTTTTCATCTTCAATGATGCCATATTTGATAATTTCGGCCAGACCGTTATTAAACTCTTTATCCGGCAGCGTATCCAGAAAATTCAAATCCGCGAAAACCGCACGCGGCTGATAAAACGTTCCCAATAGATTTTTTCCCTGAGGCATATCCACGGCTGTTTTCCCACCAATACTACTGTCCACTTGTCCAATCAGCGTGGTTGGAATCTGAATGTAAGGAACCGAGCGCATATAAACCGATGCAATAAAGCCTGTCAGGTCGCCCACCACTCCGCCGCCCAGCGCGATCAGCACCGTCCCCCGATCTGCGCCCAAAGCCAAAAGCTTTCCGGCTATATCCATGACCGTAGAAATATTTTTGGAGGACTCACCTGCGGGAATCTCCATCAGGGACGCCTTCATGCCGGCCTGGGTCAAGGCGTCAAGCACGGTCTGCCCATAGATCCGATTGACATTGCTGTCGGTCACAATCACATAGCGCGTGGCTTTGTGGTTTTTTGCAATCAGCAGGATTGTCCTGTCCAGAATGCCTTTGCCGATACTGATTTCATAAGACGACAACGTTTTCTTATCGAGATTGACTTTTATTGATCGCATATCCGCTCCATTGTTTTATTTGCGTATCGCCTTGGAGAGCGCCCGCACATCGTCCATCAGTTGATAGAATTTCTCCGGCTTCAGAGACTGCGCGCCGTCGGAAACCGCTTTTTCCGGTTCGGGATGCACTTCCACAATGATGCCGTCCGCTCCCACGGCAACCGCCGCGCGCGAAAGCGGAATGACATATTTCCAGTTGCCGGCGGCATGACTGGGATCGACCACCACCGGCAGATGCGTCAGGCTTTTGAGTACCGGCACGGCGCTGATATCCAGCGTGTTGCGTGTGGCGGTTTCAAAGGTGCGGATGCCTCGCTCGCAAAGAATAACATTGGGATTGCCGGACGAAAGAATGTATTCCGCCGACATGAGCAACTCTTCAATGGTCGTCATCATCCCGCGTTTGAGCAGCAC
>CAYGNV010000293.1:0-3219 GCA_964351355.1 uncultured Smithella sp. | reverse complement strand
CAAAAAGATCTTTCTGCGACCGGAGATGACGCTGTTTATTATCAGGAAGGCGCGAAATTCGTCATGACGGGAAATCCCGTATTAAGGCAAGGCAGGAATATAATCAAAGGGTGCAGAGTTATTATTTTTATTGATGAAAACCGGGGTAAAGTGGAGCAGTGTGACGCGGGAAATGCAGAAAGAGTTACGGCAATCATCCACCCGCAGGAAAAAAATAAAGACTAAACAGACTGGCTTAAAGCCTTCGGATAGAGAATGAGTCATTTATCGGCAAAAGGACTGATTAAAATTTATAATAAAAGAAAAGTGGTCAATCGGATTGATCTCACGATTTCGCCTGGCGAAGTGGTCGGGCTGTTGGGACCGAACGGCGCCGGAAAGACGACCACTTTTTATATGATTGTCGGACTGATCAAGCCGGATGGGGGAGAAATATTTCTGGACGGTGAGGATATCAGCACGTATCCGATGTACAAACGGGCGCGAAAAGGGCTGAATTATCTGCCTCAGGAGCCGTCTATTTTTCGCAAGCTGACCGTCGAGGAAAATATATTGGCTATTCTGGAAACACTTGATATAAAAGAAGATGAAAGACGGGCGAGGCTGGAAGAACTTCTGGGCGAACTGGACCTCACGGCCCTGGCGAAAAACTATGCTTATTCTTTGTCCGGCGGTGAAAGAAGAAGAGTGGAAATAACGCGGGCGCTGGTGACTTCACCAAAATATATCCTGCTGGATGAGCCTTTTGCGGGCATTGATCCGCTGGCGGTGGCCGATATCCAGAAGATTATAGAAAAGTTGAAAAATAAAGGAATTGGAATTATCATATCCGATCATAATGTTCGTGAAACACTTTGCTGCTGCGACCGGGCTTACATTGTTAACGAGGGAGCAATTCTTGTTCATGGAGAACCGGAGGCCATCGCGCAAAGTGAACTGGCCAGAAAATTTTATTTTGGTGAAGATTTCTGTTTATAACACCTGACGGATATGTGACAGTCGATTATGGCTTTTGAATTAAAACAGAACTTAAAACTATCCCAGCAACTGATTATGACGCCGCAGCTGCAGCAGGCGATCAAGCTTCTGATCTTGTCACGCCAGGAACTGGTGGATACGATCAACCAGGAAATGGAGGAAAATCCGCTGCTGGAAGAAGTTGCGCCGGACGAGGCCAGCGCCGAGGAAGTGCGCGCCGGAGTCGAAGACGATGTTCAGTCCATTGAAAAGGAGGACAGCAAGGCCGTCGAGCGCACTGCCGAACTGACCGGCGAAGGCGACGGCCGCGAGGAATTTGACTGGAATAATTATCTGGAGGATTACGGACCTGTCGGCGTTTCTTATGACAGGCCTGATACGGATGCTCCAACGATGGATAACATTTTAACGGAAAGTCCGTCGCTTGTCTTGCACCTGATGTGGCAGATGAAACTGTCGCCCTTTACGGAAGAGGACGTGCGTGTCGGTTCTCAAATCGTCGGCAACCTTGATCAGAACGGCTACCTGTGCGCGACCGTGACGGAGATTGCCCAGTTGGAAAATGTTAGTGAAGACAAGGTCGAAAGTGTTTTGAAAAAGGTTCAGGAATTTGATCCGTCTGGCGTGGCAGCCCGTAATCTCCAGGAATGCCTGTTAATTCAAGCCAGGATGTTAACAAAAGAAAATCCTCTTTTGAAAATTATTATTCAAGAGCATCTCAAAGATTTGGAACTTAAAAATTATGTGCATATTGCCCGAAAGCTAAAGGTTCCGCTTCGGGAAGTGGAAATCGCCGTTCTGTTGATCAGTAAAATGGATCCCAGGCCGGGGGCCATGTATTCGGAAGAGAAAGTTCAATCGATCATTCCCGATGTTTATGTCGTGAAATCGGGAGATGACTATAAAATCATTCTCAACGATGATGGTTTGCCGCGTTTGAGGATTAGTAATTTTTATCGTGAACTGATGGGCGGCGTTGGCGGACGTGATCATGCGGAAGAAGAAAACGGCAAAAAATACATCCGCGACAAGGTGCAGTCGGCCACCTGGCTGATTAAAAGCATTCAGCAGCGGCAGAAAACAATCTATAAAGTCGCCGAAAGCATCGTTAAGCATCAAAGAGATTTCTTTGATCGCGGTATTGATTATTTAAAACCGCTGGTTTTAAGAAATATCGCCGATGATGTGGAAATGCATGAATCAACCATCAGTCGTGTTGTGACGAATAAGTATATGCATTCTCATCGCGGCATATTTGAAATGAAATATTTTTTCGGCAGTTCCATCCAGAGAACGTCCGGTGAAAATATTGCCTCGAAAAGTGTTAAAGAGGAAATAAAGAATCTGGTCGCTAAGGAAAATCCTAAAAAGCCCCACAGTGATTGCGAAATCGTTGATTTGCTCAAGGCCAAGGGCATCGATATCGCACGGCGTACGGTTGCCAAATACCGTGAAATGATTGGAATATTGCCGTCATCTAAGAGGAAGAAATATTTTTAAAGTCAACGCTTTAAAATGGAGATGTAATAAGAAAAAAAGGTAAAATTCCGGTTGACTTTTGGTTTAGTCGCCATTATAGGACTGACCTTTGTTGTCGGTAGCGAGAGTGCGTTTCAGAGTGGTTTGGCTGCCTAATTTGATCAGGGAGGAAAAATAATGAACATTTCGGTAACTTTCAGAACAAGCGAAGGTGAGAACTGGCAAAAAACCTATGTTGAGGAAAGAATCGTTAAACTGAAGAAATATCTCGATGTGCCTGCCGAAGCCCATATTATCCTTTCAACGGCTAAGTTTCGTAATGTTGTGGAAATAAATCTGAGCGCCAATGGCTGGAATATAAACGCTAAAGAGGAAGCCAAGGATATGCATCTGGCCGTGGACAGCTGCATTGATAAAATTGAAAGACAACTCAAAAAGCAAAGAGAAAAAACCAGAGAGCATAAGCCCCAAAGCATCCGCCATGCGGACAAGAAGGCGACGGAAGACCTGGAAGAGGACGATTATGCGACAGCTAAAGTAGTGGAAACCCGCAAGGTCGTTTTAAAATTTATGTCGCTGGAAGAAGCGGTTCTGGAGCTGGAAGGCAATAAAGCCCGTTTTCTGATATATCGGGACACCGCTTCGGAAAAAGTCAGTCTGGTCTATCGACTTGATGATGGGAATTTTGCTCATATCGAAACGAACAGCTAGGCCATGTCATAAATATCTCTCAGATACATGGCGTTAAAATGCCTGTTGCCC
>CAYGNV010000292.1:0-3224 GCA_964351355.1 uncultured Smithella sp. | reverse complement strand
ACCAAAAACTGACGCTGTCGGATATTCAAACCTGTGTTCGTGGGAAACTCAAGGGCAAAGAAGTAGAACTGTTTCGATCCATTCAGGGGTTCTTTACCGATCATCACCGGTTCGTTCTCAAGACGATCCTGAAAACGATCTCCATGCTGGAGGCGCAGATTGAGGCGCTTGATCAGGAGATACGCCGGGTCATGAAAGGACATGAGGCTCTATTGGATCGGATGAAAAAGGCGCCGGGCATATCCGATGTTTCGTCTTGCGATATTCTGGCGGAAATCGGCCCCACGTTGGATAGCTTTCCTACGGACACAGCCCTGGTATCCTGGAGCGGTTTGTGTCCCGGCAACAATGAGAGCGCTGGAAAGCGCAAGAGCGGTAAAAGTCCGGTCAGAAAGCATCATCTGAAGAGCATCATGCTTGAGGTGGCTTGGGCGGCAGTCAAGAAGAAGGGTTCCTACTTCAAGGACAAGTATTACCGCCTCAAGGCCCGCCGGGGAGCAAAAAAGGCGATTGTAGCGATTGCCCACCGGATCCTCCTGGGAATTTATCATGTCATCAAAGACGGGGTCGTGTTTCGGGATCTTGGGGAAGATTACCTGACGCTCAGAAACAAATCGCAGAAGGTCTTTCATCTCCGGAAACAGGCGCTTGCCCTGGGATTCGAGCTAGTCCCTCAAACGGCGCAATAAACATACGTGGTGAAGACATTCATTTTGGAGGTCGATGACGAACTGAAGCCTGTGAGCGCGTGAACTAACATGACCGGTCAGCTTTTGCACAACGAATTGTCGGCGCCCCCGTGGCGACCACGAATATAAAAATCACGATCAAGCTGATCATTCACAGTGAATGTCTTTAATAATAGGTGGTTATTCCCCATTTTCATATAAACCCTACAACGGTACATGTAGCGCCACCTCCGATGTGGCAAATTTGCGTTTTCGATGAGAGAGATAAGCCCGATGGTTCTTCATCTGTATCCATAAGACAAGGTTGATGAGTTCAGTAACATCGAAAACTTCTGTGTTGGTTCTCAGTGACACAGCCGGGTGTTGCTTTGTGAAAGCGAGCGGTCAGGGCTGATCCATTTCAGTAAAATCAAAAGTACGCAAGAACCGAATGAACCACTATTGGCTACCCTATTATGCTACAGTGTTCTCGGCTCAGGCAGAGTGTCCCCTCCAGCCTACGACTCTCATAAGTATCCTCCTGCCTACACCTGTAAATCGCCATTGTTTTCCCCAATGGTTCGCCCATTGTCCAGTAAAGGTACTGTCAAGATTTTTGTGTAAAAGTTTCATAGGCCAATTGGCGCCGACTCAGGAATATTTTCAGCTCGGTGTCTGAAAATACACCCGACGTCTTCAGTATCCGTAATCCACCACCTAATTTTGCACGGACTTGTTTCCCCGTTTTTCAGCGTTGTTTTTTGGGGACGGCTACAAGATATTGCCCTCATTGGGTCGGGTCAGATCATTTTTCTACACAATTATCTCCTCCAAAGGTCATTATGCCAATAGTGGACAAGCCTCACCCTCTGCGTGAAAATTTACCCTCAAAAATCCACCACCAAAAAGACTCTTCCCCTTTTCTATCATATGGTTATATGCAATTACCCCGATGGGGCCGGAATAAGCCCCATGATTCGGCTTCTGGCCTCAACAAACAGGGCAAAGGTCGGGTGGTCTTTCACAAGGCGAATGATCAGTTCACGAGAGCGTTCGACAATCCGTCCGGGGATATTGATGAGCGAAAACCGAATCGCCTTCATACGCCGGGACGCCCAGGACTTTCCCAAAGCCACCTGCTTCATGATGCTATTGAGATTCATAGCCAAAATCATGATCCACCACCAGGCGGCATTCCCGCCAAAATCATCGGAGGGCAGCTTGCCGCCGGCAAAATCCTCCTTCATGACCGAATGAGCTTCCTCTGATTTCCCGCAACGTTCCCGTTGCCAATGAATCAATCCTTCACCCGCCCAGTCCATGTTTGTGACCAAACCAAAAACCTTGTATCGCTGCGAGCTCATCTGCAACGTCGGGAAAGGAAAAGTCTGTTGGGGCAAGACCATCCCCGGCAAATCCGCCGAACCCATAACCTCCCTGATTGCCAAATACCTGTAAACAGGATCGGATTTACTGTGGCCAATCGCGTTCGGAATAAAGCAAACCTCCGCCCATTCCTGATTTGTCTTCAGCCGGTGTCCGTCAAGCTCCCGGTAAATAGATTGCCAATCCGAATCGGCAACGGCCATAACCGCTTTTTTAAACTCCGGCGTCACATCGGAACCTATCGCAAATTCGATCCGGCCAAAACGTTTGTTCTCCCCTTTGGCGCAATATCTGAGCAGCTCATGCTGATAACCGGCAGTATCCGACCGGAGCCGCACTTTTTCAACACTCCCAGGCAGTAACGCCAACGCCTCCTGAAATACCCGCAACTGCTCATACCCGGCAGGTACGTTCCCATCCCGAAACTCCGTATGCAATACCAGCCCCTGCTCCGCCCACCACGTATTCAACGGCTGATAAGCCTTAAACCCTTTGTAACTGAATAATGCATCCCGCTTCGCGGTTTCCACCAACACGGCGTCCTGATCTAAAGTGGCCACTTCATGAACATGATGAGACTGCAAAAAACCAACCATATCCCCATTCACCCTGACCAATCCGCGCAAATGCTCATTCGGAACCGGAATGAACGCCTTCCCCTCAACACGATTCTTCTCCTGATCCGCATCGTGAAATACCGATAAATACCGAAATACAGAACTGGCAGACGGCACCGTCCGGCTGCGCTCCTTCCGCCAACGACGGTCCGATTCACGACGCTCGCGCCGTTTCATCCCCCGCTGCTCCAGACGCCGCAGTACCTGACAAAATCCAGTGTCATTCTCCAGCTTCCGCAAATCATCCACACAATCGCCACCGGCAAGATTCATCATGATCAACGACAACAAGGTCTGCCTGTCCGTCCAGCCCTGTTGCTTTATGTGCAGGTGCTGCTCAATGCTCTCGCCTGTCCCCATCGCCGATGCCAAATCCATGTAGAGCGGCAACCCTGCCAGAGCAGTCATACCCGTATCCTTCTTATCCAGTTCGTACTTGAATCCCAAAAGACCTTGTGCCATAATCGATTCACCTCGTTGATGATAGATTTTTTCTCCAAAATTACTCTATCACCCTGATTTATCAGGATCAACGAGGTTCTTTATTTTTTTG
>CAYGNV010000291.1:0-3226 GCA_964351355.1 uncultured Smithella sp. | reverse complement strand
CACCTTCACATACGAAACGAGTCGTGTCCTGGACGCCAGGACGACTTTGCTTTCCAGCCGGATGATCTGACCACTGTGCACCGGCTTTTTAAAAAGCATGCCGTGCACGTTGACGCAGACAATATTTTCGGGATGGGTGAGACTGGCGGCGGCGATGAAACCGGCTTCAACAAACCACATGGCCGTCTTCCCCGCAAACAGGGTGCCGTGATGGTTGAGGTCCTCACTCTTCACCAGTCTGCAGATATTGTGTGTCTTCAGTTTCATGATGTCTTCTCCTTTATCTGGTAGGTGAGTAACGAAAGATCGCTTGGATGTCAACAGGATTCAGCGCTGAATCGGCGCAGTCTCATTCTGCTGTTGATGATCAACAGGAGACGGACGGCATGGCATAACTATTTGAATCATCGCTTAAATTGTGTTAAGTCACTTTCACAAGTTCCATCATTTGTTTTTTTATCGCGGAGATCGAGCGGATGAGTGTCTATGAATACGTGGCATTGGATAAAAAGGGACGCGAACGTAAAGGCTTTGTAGATGCCCCCGGTGTTTCATTGGCCAGGCAGCAGTTGCGCGAGGAAGGGATTTATCCCGTCGAGATCCATCAGGCCCGGGAGAAAAAAAGTTCAGCCCTGTCCGGCATGTTGGAAGTCGGTTTTCTGCAGAAGGTTTCGGCCAAAGAGGTTTCGGTTTTTACCCGCCAACTCTCCACGCTGCTGGGCGCGGGCATTCCGCTGGTGCCTTCATTTTCCATTCTGCTGGCGCAGACTAAGAATCCGCTCCTGCAAAAAATATTGGCGCAGATCCGGGCCGATCTCAATGAGGGGAAAAGCCTGACTGCCGGCACGGAAAATTTTCCGCGTGTCTTTTCGCCTTTTTACATTAATATGGTCAAGGCTGGCGAAGCTTCCGGCGCCATGAATCTGGTTCTGGAGCGTCTGGCCGATTTCAGTGAAAGCCAGCAGGCGCTCTTGAGCAAAATTCGCGCCGCTCTGGCCTATCCGCTGATCATGCTTGGGGTCGGTTTGCTGGTTATTTTTTTGCTCATGACCTTTGTGGTTCCCCAAATTACAGACATTTTTACCGATATGAAACAAACGCTGCCGCTGATTACGGTCATCCTGATTACGGTCAGTGATTTTCTGAAATCTTTCTGGTGGCTGATTTTTCTTCTCCTCATGGCCGGGATTGCCGCCTTTAAATACTTGACGGCAGGCACGCAGAACGGCCGCCGTTTCTGGGATTCAATTCGCCTGAAAGCGCCCGTCTGGGGTTCCGTGAATCTCAAAATCGCCATCGCGCGGTTTTCGCGGACGCTGGCGACGCTCCTGGAAAGCGGGGTCCCGCTTCTGGCGGCTCTGGAAATCGTCCGCAACGTGGTTAATAATATGGTCATCAGCGAGACGATTGCGCGGGCGGCGAAAGAAGTGGAAGAAGGTCAGAGCCTGGCCGCGCCACTGGCCGCAAGCGGCCTCTTTCCGCCCATGGTGACGGAAATGATCGCCGTTGGAGAGCAAAGCGGATCGCTGGAAAAAATGCTCAACCGCATTGCCGTGGCTTATGAAACGGAGGCGCAATCCGATATTATGGTGATGACGTCTTTGCTGGAACCGCTGATGATTCTGGCCATGGGCTTGATTGTCGGATTTATTGTTGTATCCATTTTGCTGCCGATATTTGAAATGAACCAACTCGTGAGGTAGGGCGGCGCATCGTGTGATAGGTTGAACTGCAGAAAAGGGGTTGAAAATGAATAAGCAAAAAAGAAACAGAGAAGCCGGATTTACGCTGATTGAGTTGATGGTGGTCATCATCATTTTGGGCGTGTTGGCAGGGTTGATTATCCCCCGCGTAATGGGCCGTCCCGATGAAGCGCGCCAGACCAAAGCGAAAATGCAGATTGAAAGTATCGAGTCGGCGTTAAAACTTTACAAGCTCGACAACGGCAGTTACCCCACGACGGAACAGGGTCTGAAAGCTTTAGTGGAAGCGCCCGCGGCAGGCAATCTGCCCAGAAACTGGCGGCAGGGGGGCTATCTGGAAAAAGGGAAAGTGCCCAAAGATCCCTGGGGCAACGAATTTATTTATGTCAGTCCCGGCAGCCACGGCGACTTTGATTTGTCCAGCCTGGGGGCCGATGGTGAAGCGGGTGGAGAAGGTGTCAATAAAGACATCAATAACTGGGAAATTGAGTAAACAGGGTTTTACTCTGGTCGAGTTGCTTGTGGTGATTGCGCTTGTCGGAATCATGCTGGTGATGGCTGTGCCCGCCACTCGCGATGTTTTAACCGCCAGCAATCTCAAAAAGGCGTCGCGACAGCTCATTAGCCTGGAGAGAAAGCTGCGCGTGGAGGCGGTCCGCGATCAGGTTGATTATATCCTTCTTTTGGATATTCCCGCCGCGAGCTACTACGTGATCACGCCTGATATGACCCCGGAAAAGCAAAATGACGTCAAAAAAAACGCGAAAAAGTTTCCCGCCGGGGTTGCCGTTTTGGATATTATTAACCAAAAAAATGAAAAGATTGCGGAGGGCGTTGTAAAAATAAAATTCGGCAAGAATAATATTTGTCCGCCTTTGGTGATTCATTTGGCCGAAGATGAAGGCCGCATGACGCTGGTTGTTAATCCCTTTTTAGGGGTAACCGCTGTTTACGATAAATATGTCGATATTTCCCTGGATGACGGGTTAGGCAAAGATGCGGCAAAATAAAGGGTTGGCAATGCGAGGGGAAAAAACCGGCTTTACGCTTCTGGAGGTTATGATCGCCATGGCTATTCTGGCGATTGCGCTGGTGGCGGTTTTTCAGCTGCAATCGCAGAGCATTTCCATGTCGTCGGAGTCACGCTTTATGACCACGGCGTCGCTTTTGGCTCAGAGTAAAATGGCCGATATAGAGGCCGGCGCCTCGCTTGTCAATTTAAGTCAAAAAGGTGATTTTACGCCCGACCACCCCGAATACGGATGGACGATCCAGGTGACCGACACCCAAATTGCCAGGCTCAAGAGAATTGAAGTAAACGTTTTTAATAAGGTGCTGACCCGGGGCGGCGCTTATCAACTTATTTTCTACAAGACGAGCGGGATGTGACTCATGTCTGACAGGCTGTCCGTCCATCATCACGATTCGCGTGGCTTTACGCTGCTGGAGATTCTGATTGCCACCTTTATTGTGGGTATCGCGCTCACGACGATTTATGCCGCCTACAGCGGGACGTTGACGGT
>CAYGNV010000290.1:0-3240 GCA_964351355.1 uncultured Smithella sp. | reverse complement strand
GAGCGCCGGACTCCAAATCCGGATGCTGGGGGTTCAAGTCCCTCCTGGCCTGCCAGTTTTTCCGAAAAAGGGTTGATGATATGGAAAAAATCAAGTTGATCATAAACAAGGCAGTACAGTTTCTTTTCCAGGCGAAGGCTGAGTTAAAAAAAGTAACCTGGCCAACCCGGAAACAAACATTAGCTTCCACCGGGGTTGTCATTGTTATTGTTGCGATTATGGCTCTTTATTTGGGAATTATTGATTTAATTCTCGCAAAATTAGTCAAGTTTATTTTAGGTTAACTTCATGGCTTTTAAATGGTACGTCGTACATACTTATTCGGGATTTGAGAATAAGGTAAAGATGAGCCTTCAGGAAAGAATTGAGCTGTCCGGCGCGCAGGATTGTTTTTCCGACATTCTCATTCCGGAAGAAGATGTTGTGGAGTTGATTTCGGGAGAGAAGAAAACATCCAAACGCAAGTTTTTCCCAGGGTATATCCTGGTGCGTATGGAAATGAGCGATGAAAACTGGCATATCGTCAAAAACACGCCGAAAGTAACCGGTTTTATCGGCAGCAAGGATAAGCCATCACCGATTCCGGACAAAGACGTTGAGAATCTGAAGATAAGAATTGATGAAGGGACTCTTAAGCCGAAACCCAAATTTAAGTTTGATGTCGGTGATCATGTCAAAATCATTGATGGCCCTTTTACCAATTTTGATGGGGTCATTGATGAAGTCCGACCCGAAAAAAGCAAGCTCAGGGTGATCGTCAGTATCTTCGGCCGTCCGACACCGGTGGAATTGGATTTCATCCAGGTCATGCAAGGATAAATGATTTCAAGGCGCAAGGTTAAAGCCTAAAAAATTTTTAGATCAGGTGATTGTTATGGCAAAAAAAGTTATTGCGAATATTAAATTGCAGATTAAAGCGGGAAAGGCGACACCATCACCCCCGATCGGACCTGCGTTAGGACAGCACGGCGTTAATATTATGGAATTTTGCAAGGCCTACAATGCTTTGACGCAAAATCAGGAAGGGATGATTGTGCCCGTTGTGATTACGGTTTATGCGGATCGGTCATTTACCTTCATCACCAAAACGCCGCCCGCCTCCGTCTTGCTCAAACAGGCGGCCAAAGTTGCCAAAGGCGCGGCTGATCCCAAGAGGGAAAAAGTGGGAACCGTCACGGCCAAGCAGGTTCAGGACATCGCGCAGTTGAAGTTCAATGATTTGAACGCCGTTGATATCGAAGGTGCGGTCAAGATTATTGCCGGTACGGCAAGGTCAATGGGAATAGAAATAGCAGGTTAATAAAGACGAGGTTTTATCATGTTAAGACGAGGCAAACGCATCATAGCTGCGAAAGCTAAGGTTGAGCCGACCAAGCGCTATACGCTGAAAGAGGCTACGGAAATGATTGTATCTATGGTTGGAGCCAAATTCGACGAGACGGTGGATGCCGCCGTCCGTTTAGGCGTTAACCCGGCACATGCCGATCAGATGGTTCGGGGCAGTGTTGTTCTTCCCAATGGTCTGGGCAAAACGGTGAGAGTGCTGGTTTTTGCCAAGGGCGATAAAGAAAAAGAAGCGCTGGAAGCCGGAGCGGATATGGTTGGAAGCGATGAAATCATTGAGAAAATAAAAGGCGGCTGGCTGGAGTTTGATCGCGTGATTGCTACGCCGGATATGATGGGTTCCGTGGGCAAGATTGCTAAAATTTTAGGCCCGCGTGGTTTAATGCCCAATCCCAAAGTTGGAACGGTAACATTTGATCTTGCCAATGCCGTGAAAGAGCTTAAAGCCGGCAAAGTGGAATTCCGCGTGGAAAAAGCGGGAATCGTTCATTCGCCGGTCGGTAAAGTTTCTTTTGGCGCTGAAAAATTAAGCGAAAACGTCAATGCGCTTTTGGAGACCATCATCAAGTTAAAACCGGCATCCAGCAAGGGAACTTATATTAAGAGTATTGCAATATCCAGCACCATGGGGGCGGGCGTACGAATTGATCCTCTGGATATTAAGAGCGCAAGTTAAGATGTAAGGAATAATTCGCGGGTGGTCTTTTTGCGAAAAGCGGCCCAACGGTTATTTTAAAAGTAGTATAGGTCGAAGACAGCAGGTACGGAAGTTTAAACGGAAGATGGCCTGCCGAGACTCGTGGAATAGAAAATAGTTACTGAATTTTTCGAGGTAATCATTTTTCGGGAAACGGGGATCGGCTTTGGGCGGATAAACCGTTTTTCACTCTGTGTGTGGCTAGATTCTCCGGCCTCAAGTAAAAATAATTTTGAAAGGAGGCTGATATATTGGATCGGAGAACGAAAGAACAGATTGTATCCGAGCTTCAGGAGAAACTCAAAAAGGCTAATTTGGGTGTTTTGACCAGTTTCAACACAATGAACGTTTTTAAAATGGAAGCCCTGCGAAACACATTGCGTAAGAACGATGCAGAACTAAAAGTTGTAAAAAACACCCTGTTGGGCATTGCCTCAAGAGAGACCGGCTTTCATGTTTTGGCGGACCATTTCAAATGGCCCGTTGCCGTTGTCTTGAGCTATAAAGACCCGGTAGCGCCGACGAAGGCGTTGATTGAATTTGCCAGGAAAAATCCTGAATTGGAAATCAAAGTTGGCGTGCTCAACGGTAAACTGTTAACGAAATCGGAACTTACCGCTTTGGCCGAGTTACCCAGCAGAGATGTTCTTCTGGGCAAATTGGTTTCAGTCATGGCGGCGGTGCCGACCTCGTTTGTCACTGTTTTGAGCGGTGTTCCAAGAAGCTTTGTGCAAGTGCTCAATGCCTATTGTGATAAGAAAAAAACTTTAAACTAATAAAACCATACTAAGAGGAATAGAAAAATGGCTGATCAAATCACGAAAGAAGATGTCGTCAAATTTATTGAGAACATGACCGTGCTGGAGCTCTCCGTTCTGGTGAAAGAACTGGAAGAAAAGTTCGGTGTATCCGCCGCCGCCCCCATGATGGCTGCTATGGCGGCTCCCGGCGCAGCGCCTGCCGCCGCAGTTGAGGAACAGACCGAGTTCAATGCCATTCTCACCGGGTTCGGCGCAGAAAAAATTCAGGTTATTAAAGTAGTCCGCGCGATTACCGGACTGGGCCTGAAGGAAGCCAAAGATTTGGTGGAAGGCGTGCCCAAGGCGATTAAAGAAGCTGTTTCTAAAGACGAAGCAGGGGATATCAAGAAGAAAATTGAAGAAGTGGGCGGTACTGTCGAGATTAAGTAATATATAATC
>CAYGNV010000289.1:0-3250 GCA_964351355.1 uncultured Smithella sp. | reverse complement strand
TTCGGTGACGATTCGTTTCCGGCATTATTGTTAATTATTGGAGCGGGCGGTCAGATGATTTATTGGGAATTCGAATTCTGCGAGTCATTGGCAAAAAGGGGGCTCTTTGTAATCAGATTCGATAACAGGGATGCCGGTCTATCGACAAAGTTTGATGAAGCAGGAATTCCTGATATAATGGCCGCGATGGAAGGCAAGCCTGTGGCTACAGCTTATTCTCTTGATGACATGGCGGCTGATGCTGTTGGTCTTCTTGATGCATTGGGTATCCAGAAGGCGCATATTTGCGGAGCCTCGATGGGCGGTATGATAGCCCAGGTTATCTCATATCGGTATCCCGAGCGTGTTCTGAGCTTGACCTCTATAATGTCAAGTACGGGAAATCCTGAACTTCCGCAGATGAAACCGGAAGTTTTAGCTGCTGTGTTTAAACCTGTTCCGGCGGAACGCGAAGCATATATTGAACACAACGTGAACTTGTGGCGCATGCTCTGGAGTCCCGGATTCCCCTTTGATGAAAAGCGGTTGCGCAGGGTCTTGGCCGAGGGCTATGATCGTTCATATTATCCGCCGGGGATGATCCGTCAAAGTCTGGCTGTTCTTGAAAATGGTTATCGAAAATCACTGATTGCATCTATTAAGGCTCCAACGCTTATCATTCATGGAGATGAGGATCCCCTTATGTCGGTAGAAGGGGGAAAAGAAATGTCTCAGCTAATACCAAGCGCAAAATTATTGATCATTAATGGAATGGGGCATGACATGCCAAAAGAGGTTTGGTCACAGATAACAGATGCTATATATAATCATGCAGTGCAAGCCCGTGTTTGAAAAAACCACACAACCAGCCGCATAAGCCGAGCGCAGCGCCAAGAGCCGCTCCGGCTCAGCTTTTCGTTGGACGTAAATAAAAAACGAGAATCTGGGGAAGATGCTTTTTTAGCTTGACGAGATATATACCAAGATATATACTCGTCGCGGAGGTGCAATATGCAAACAGCTAAATTATTTCAGAATGGACGTAGCCAAGCGGTTCGTCTGCCCAAAGAATACAATTTTGAAGGAACAGATGTGCTAATTCAAAAAGTTGGCGATTCTGTCATTCTCTTTCCTAAAAACCGCGTGTGGGAAACATTTCTCCATGGCCTACATGGGTTGACCGCTGATTTCATGGAAAACGGGAGAGAGCAGCCGAAAATGCAGCAGCGAAAGGGTCTGTAATGTATTTGCTTGATACAAATATCTGTATTTTTATCAAAAACAGAAAGCCTCTTCATGTCCTGGAAAAATTGCGCCGCGTACTCGAACAAACCGTTTATCTATCCAGCATCACGCTGGCCGAATTGCAATTTGGCGTTTACAACAGTCAAAACATTGAAAAAAACAGAATATCCTTAACTGAATTTCTGGCTCCATTTGAAATTATCGATTTTGGTAATACCGACGCTGAACATTTTGGAATTATAAGATCACAGCTAAAAAAAGAAGGAACCCTTATCGGCCCTTACGACATGCTCATCGCAGCTCAGGCCGTTGCGCGCAATCTCATCCTTGTTACCAATAATACAAACGAATTTATGAGAATTAAAAACCTGAAACTCGAAGATTGGAAAGAATAGCGTCCAAGCGGATAAGGGGGAGTTTTTCTCTCCCTCTCCCCACACCACCCGGCATGCGGGTCCGCTTTATAAACACTTCTCGCTTCAACATTTAGTCTTTAGCCTTTTTATCTCACCCTTCCAATCGGGAACGCCTGGCCGCTGATGGAGATGGTCGGGTACTGCGCGCGCTTGAAGACTTTTTCGGCAAGCGCCGGCACTTCGGTGTCCACGTAGTCGGCAAGCTCGGTGGTTTTGATGTAGCCGGTCTTTCCTTTATCCGCCTTGCCTTTGAGACCTTCCGTCAGAACATACGTAAACAAGCCGTGGCCCTGATAGCCTTCAAGGGCTTCCTGAAGCGACGTTGAGGCGGACAAAATCGTCGAACCCACCGCGCGGCTCAAAATTTTGAGCGCCGTGTCTTCGCTCATGCCGCGGGTGAGCATGGCCACCTGGATGGCTTCGCCCAACGCACCCGCGTTGCAGGTGTCGATGAGGATCAGCTTTTTGGTTGCCGGAATATTGGCAATGGCGTCCTTGAGCTGATGCTGGGAAATGGCGTCGGTCTTGAGCTTTTCCGTGCGCAAGGACCCCACGTTGGAGGTGATGAGAAAATATTCGCCTTGATCGACCGTGCCGTGACTCGCGATGTAAAAGACAAACAAATCGTCTGGCCGAAGTGACTGAAAGGTTTTGATTTCCCGTAGGATCGCCTCCTTGGTTGTTTCTCCCGTTGTCATCAAGGTCTTGATCGTTACGCGGTCAAACAATCCTTTAGCCACGCTTGTGAGCGTATCGGCAAATAGTTTGGCGTCCGCGGCAGGATACTGCAGTTTGAGTTTCGGATTTTTAAAGTCATTGATGCCTATGACCAGCGCCGAAAGCGAGGGTTTCGCCGCTTGCGCAAACCTGGCTGTCACCTCAAGGGTCGCTTCGTTGCTTTGCATGCTGTTGTCGCTGTTGAACACCACGGCCTTGATGACATTCTTTCCGTTTGTGAGTTTGAGCGGATAGGTTTTCTCGATGGCCGCACCGCTTTTGGGCCGGATCGAGACGGCCCGGCTGTCCATGATGACGGCGGTGCCGTTGAGATAGAGGCGAATGTCGCCGATACCGCCGCCCTGGTCCTCAAGACGTAGCGTCAAGGTCACTTCATCGGCGCCAACCGAGGGCGGCGTATTGACAATCCTCACGGCAGGCGGCAGGCCCACGTCGCCGAGGTTCCGGAAGTCCTGAAGCGATCCGCCGGAAAGCGCCAGCCTTACCAGGTCGGGACGGAAAAATGCCTCGCGGTAATTTTCGATGCCGTAAACCTGATTATTAACGCGCACGCTGAGGTGGCGCTCCCCTCCGGGGGACGTGTTGTAATAGCCTTCCGGCGTGATGATGATCCACTCGCCGTCGGCAAAACTGAGAAATTGCGCCGTTTCTTTTCCGGCGCGAAGATCATACCGACCGGCGGCCACCCCGACTTTGGCGGCGGCGGTACGCCCGTCGGCGGTGAGCACCACGGAAGACAGCGGACGGTCCACCGTGATCGTGGAGATTTTTTTGCCGGCGCCCGGATCCCACAGCGTCAGTTCCGGATACGTCATATCGGCCGCCGCCATCATGTTCAGATCTCGCGACAGGTCAAAAGATGCGGCATAAAC
>CAYGNV010000288.1:0-3251 GCA_964351355.1 uncultured Smithella sp. | reverse complement strand
TTTTTCATAAACCCTTCATATTGACGGGTTAGTAAATGTGATTCAATTTGGCTCGCCGTATCCATCGCCACGCCGACAACAATGAGAAGTGAGGTACCGCCGAAATAAAACGGCGTATTTAATTGAGAAATCAGCACACTTGGCAATACACAAATAATGGAAACATACACAGCCCCGCTAAAAGTCAACCTTTCCAGGATTTCCTCGATATACTCCGCTGTTTTCTTTCCCGGCCGAATTCCTGGGACATATCCGCCGAATTTTTTCATATTTTCAGCCATGTCATCCGGCTTAATTGTGACGGCTGTATAGAAGAAGCAGAAGAAAAAAATCAAAGCGACAAAAAGGACTTCATACCCGAGTTTCCCTGGCATTAAATATTCGGCAATTGCTTTCATCCAACCCTGTGGTGCAAAATTTGCGATGGTTGCTGGAAACATAATCACGGATGACGCAAAAATTGGCGGAATAACACCCGCAGAATTAATCTTAAGCGGCAAATGGGTTGTCTGTCCGCCGTACATTTTTCTTCCCACGATTCTCTTGGCATATTGCACCGGGATTCTTCTTTGCGCCGCTTCCACATAAACAATGGCGCCAATCACAGCAATCATGAAAATAAACAATAAAAACAAAATGATAAAATGCAATTCTCCGGATGAATACAAGCTCCATGTGCTGCCGATCGCAGCGGGCAAATTGCAGACAATCCCCGAGAAAATGATCAGGGAGATACCGTTTCCGATACCTTTCTCCGTAATGGTTTCACCCAGCCACATCAGGAAAGCGGTACCGGAAGTTAGCGTGATAATGGTCATTAATATAAAAGCCCACCCGGCGTTCAGAACAATAGGCGCACCTGTAGGCGACGCCATATGCTGCAATCCCCAGGCAATACCAAACCCCTGAACAATACTTAACCCGACAGTACCATAACGGGTGTACTGTGTTATTTTTCTGCGACCGTTTTCCCCCTCCTTGGAAAGTTTCTCCAAATGCGGAATGGCCACGGTCAGTAAATTAATAATAATGGACGACGTGATGTAAGGCATGATGCCCAGCGCAAAGATCGAAAAGGAACTCAACGCGCCGCCGGCAAACAAATCCATCAATCCCAGCATGGAACCTTTGGCCTGGTCAAAAAAAGCTAAAAGCGCCACGTTGTCAATTCCGGGAGTGGGAATGAAAACGCCTATGCGATAAACGGCAAGAAGAAGCAAGGTGAAAATCATTCTTCTTTGCAATTCAGGGATCTTGGAAACGCCACCTAATCCTTCCAGCAAGTTAGATTACCTCTTCAATAGTTCCGCCTGCGGCGGTGATTTTTGCTTTTGCTGCTGCACTGATTTTAGCCATTTTCACGGTCACCGGAAAATCAATGTTGCCTTTGGCCAGAATCTTGATGCCGTCACTCTTTTTCCTGACAAGTCCGCTTGCTAAAATGGCCGCTTCATCAATGACGGCGCCCTTTTCAAATTTACGGCATAAATCCATCAGATTCACAGCAACATAACTTTCCCGAAACGGATTGCGAAACCCTCTTTTCGGCAGTCTCCGGGACATGGGCATTTGACCGCCTTCAAAACCATCGCGCGTATAACCACCTGAACGGGCGTTCTGCCCTTTATGACCTTTACCGGATGTTCCTCCGTGGCCGGAAGCGTCACCACGGCCGACTCTTTTTCTTTTCTTTGTCGCTCCGGCGGGCGCTTTCAGAGAACTTAAATCCATAACCTACTCCTTTGATTCTTCCACAGAAACGAGGTGGATCACTTTATTAATCATGCCGCGAATCTCCGGGGTATCCACCAGAGTCACCGTGCTATTTAATTTTTTCAGTCCCATGCCGCGCAGAATTTTTCTTTGCTTTTCCGGCCGCGTGATTACACTTTTCACCATTTTAACTTTTAATGTTTTGCCCACTGTATAAACACCCTCGTTGATTATTTTACTTGCCTCTCTGGGCGGCAATTTCAGCCGGATCTTTCAACTGACAAAGCCCTTCTACGGTAGCCTTGACCAGATTGTGCGGATTGTGTGACCCTAAGCATTTTGTCAAAATATTATGAACGCCGGCAACTTCCAAAACGGCTCTTACTGCGCCGCCGGCAATTAAGCCCGTTCCTTCCGATGCCGGTTTCAGTAATACTTTACCCGCACCGAATTTTCCGAGAACTTCATAAGGAATTGTTTTATTGGCTACTGCAACTTTTACCATGTTCTTCTTGGCCATTTCCATCCCCTTGCGGATCGCTTCGGGAACTTCATGCGCTTTGCCCAAACCAGCTCCGACCGAGCCCTTGCCGTCACCGACAACTACGATCGCACTGAAACGAAAACGCCTTCCTCCCTTAACGACTTTTGCCGTACGATTAATGGCAATCACCCGGTCGAGGAGCTCCACATCTTTCATGTCTTTCTTATCAAACGATTCTTCTCTTCTCATTGAGTCTTGAGTCCTGCATACAAAAAGTTAAATTTTAAAATTTAAGACCATTTTCCCGCGCAGCATCAGCTAAAGCTTTCACGCGGCCGTGATAGAGAAATCTTCCTCTATCAAAAACAACTTTTTCCACACCCAGGGTCTGCAACCGCTTTGCAATCAACTTGCCCACTTCCTTGGCCACATCAACTTTCTTGATGCCCTTGAATTTACCGGCCAGTTCTTTACTCAAAGTAGAAGCTGTTGCAACCGTTGTTGCCTGAGCGTCGTTGATAACCTGAGCGTAGATGTGTTTATCCGAACGGAAAATAGAAAGACGCGGTCGCTCCGATGTTCCTGTAAGCTTGCCCCTTACCCTCTTCTCTCTTTTGTCTCTGATTTTTAGTGTCTTTTTGGAAGCCAATGTTCCACCTCTTTAAGGCAATATAATTATTTAAACTTTTATTTAGCCGCCGATTTACCGGCCTTACGCCGAATATACTCACCCGCATATTTTATACCCTTGCCTTTGTATGGCTCGGGTTTTTTCAGCGACCGAATTTCCGAAGCCACCCGACCGACAAGTTCCTTGCTAATTCCGGAAACCACCATGTTAACCTGTTTATCGACTTTTACGTCGATCCCTTTCGGAATGGTGTATTGCACAGGACTGGAAAAACCTAAAACCATTTTCAAGGTGGAGCCTGCAACTTCGGCGCGGTAACCAACGCCGGATATTTCGAGCCCCTTTTCAAAGCCGGTGCTGACGCCGACCACCATATTGTTAATTAATGTTCTGGCTAATCCGTGATATGACCGGACAAGGCGA
>CAYGNV010000287.1:0-3255 GCA_964351355.1 uncultured Smithella sp. | reverse complement strand
TGGGTTAACTTGAGCCCGGAGATGCCCAATTTTTGGGTTATCTTTTTCCGAAACATTGGATTTCCGAAGGCCGATCCTCCGGAAATTCAATAAAAATAGGTTATCTTTGATTTTCTATGATTGTAGATAGCTATATTCATTAACTAAAATAAGTATTGAACAGGCTTTATTCATAAAAAAGGGTCTATTGTTTTCAGTTCCGGCACACGTTCAAAATCAGTCATATTTCTTGTCATCAGGGGAGCGTTGGCATAACGTGCTGTCGATGCAATAATGGCATCAGGTAGTTTGATAGGATAATTCTGCCGCAAACTAATACACAAGCGGATTATCTCTTCATGCAGGGGAACTTCTGAAACGGATTGGAGCAATAATTCCGCCGCTTTCAGGGAATTTGGAGAATGTTTCCGCCACCCAAGTAATTCAATACGGGTGATTATGGAAATAGAAGAACCGTTTTCCAGTGCATCTGCAAAAGTCTTCTCAGCTTGATCTGTAAGAACCCCTGCAAGATGGTAGATGAGAATATTAGTATCGATAATACAACCATTCAAGACTAATCCCACTTTCTTGACCATTCATCGCGCATGGCACTGATATCCGCATCAATGTCTTCTATGGTCATACGCTGATCAAGCGCTCCTTGCGTCTGTTTGAGCAACATTTTGATATTGATGGCTTTCCGGTCATCTTGATCGTCTTCAAGCAATACAGTGACACGTCGATTTTCGATAGCAAAAGGTGGAGGATATATCCACAATAGCTTCCCATTCTGGTAAATGGCTTCGTACTGTTTAAGCATTTTATTTTCCCCTAAACTTACTTTATATTTTATTATAGATTAAGTTTCTCAAATATCAAGAGAAACTTAAAAGCAGAGAAACTTAAAAGCGGGTTAGCACTTACTAATTGAAAGATAGTATGCTTGCCAAAATTACCGGACGCTTTGTTTCAGGAAACATGCATCAATCGGATGAATGGCCATTAAAGAATAGGAGTAGGGCTGCAAAGCAGAAATTTTCTTTTTGATTTTTGAAGGAGTTAGTGTATTTTAATCCCGCTGCTGCGGGACGAGCTTTAATTCTTCGCAGCTTGCTGCGAGGTGGTTGATTAATCAAGTTAGACATTCGAAAAACAGGGGAGTTCATGGCCTATGGATGAAAAAATTAATAAAGTCGCGAATATGATCGCGAATGCAAAAAAAGTTGTTGTCTTTACCGGCGCGGGCATCAGTACAGAATCCGGTATTCCGGATTTTCGCGGCCCCGGCGGACTCTGGACAAAATATGATCCTGATGATTTTACTATCGACAAGTTTCTGGGGTCCCATGCAACGCGAAAGAAAATGTGGCAGCGTTTGCGCGAAGGCGGCTTGATGGAAGACGCCCTGCCCAACGCGGCGCATTATGCCATTGTTGAAATGGAAAAGATGGACAAACTCAGCGCGCTGGTCACGCAGAATGTCGATAACCTTCATCAAAAAGCAGGCAGCAATCCAAGTCTGATTTGGGAGTTGCACGGCAATATGCAGATGCTGGTTTGCCTGAATTGCCGCGAGCGTTACCCCATCGCCATTGTTAAGGAGCGGTATGCCGATTCCGACAATGTTCCGATCTGCGATCACTGCCGGGGGATCCTCAAGCCCGACGTCATTTTTTTCGGTGAGGCGCTGCCGCAGCAGACGCTGGCGAAGGCTATGCGAGAGGCCGAGGAGTGCGATCTGATGATCGTCATCGGTTCTTCACTGGTTGTTTATCCCGCAGCCTACGTGCCGGTTGAGGCCAAACAGGCGGGCGCGGATCTGGTGATCATCAACAGGGGTGAAACCGAACAGGATTCCTTGGCCGATGTGCGCATCGACGCGTCAGCGGGCGAGACGATGACGAAGATACTAAACAGGCTGAAGTCCTGATGACCTTCAGGTCATTAGGAGGTCAGCCTAAGGACTATTTTTATGTGCTTAATTCTTTTTGCCTATAATGTTCATCCTTCATACCGGTTAATTCTAGCGGCCAACCGCGATGAGTTTTATGATCGGCCGTCCGCCCCTGCCGATTTCTGGAGCAAACATCCGCATGTGCTGGCGGGACTCGATTTGAAGGAGAAGGGCACCTGGCTGGGCGTGACCAAAGAGGGGAAATTTGCGGCGATTACCAATTATCGCGATCCGGCCTCCTGGAAAGCTCAGGCGCCTTCCCGCGGTAAATTGGTCAGCCGTTTTTTGACGGGTCTTTCCGGCGCCGGGCAATATTTGAAAAAAATTTCCGCACAGGCCTTGCAGTATAACGGCTTCAATTTACTGCTGGGAGATACAGACGAGCTTTTTGTTTATTCCAACCGGGGCGAGGCGCAAAGACTTTCAGCCGGGATTTACGGTTTAAGCAATCGTCTGCTGGATACGCCCTGGCCGAAAGTAAAGCGGGGCAAAAAACTGCTGAAGGCGGCGCTGAACAAAAAAGGAGTTGAACTGGAAGAGGAGTTATTTTCCCTGCTTGCGGATCGCCATGTTCCGCCGGACAGCCAGTTGCCTGAAACCGGTGTAAATCCCGAATGGGAAAAGATATTGTCGCCCATGTTTATCGCAAGCCCCGTCTATGGCACACGCTCGTCAACAATTTTGCTGATCGGAAAAAATAAAAGGGTCAAATTGGTGGAAAAAGTTTTCAATGGAAAACCGGAGCCTTGGGTAACCAGCCGGTTTACATTTTTGCAGGAATAAAAAACCAAGGAGGACGTTATGAAGGTTGTTTACTCCGAGGAATACAAACAGGTTTACTCGTATGATCCCGCGTCCAATCCCGGGAGAATTGAATCCATAGAGTTTGCTCTGGCAGGGAAGGTCGATTATGTCGAGCCGCAGACGGCTTCGGAAGAAGATATTGCGGCTGTGCATACCCCAAGGCATATTGCCGAAATCCGGCGCGAAGGCGTCTATGAAATTGCCGCGCTGGCCGCGGGCGGAGCGATTAAGGCTGCCGAGATCGGGCTTTTCGAACCCTGCTTTGCTGTGATCCGGCCGCCCGGCCATCACGCCTCCGCCGATACCGCCTGGGGATTCTGCTACTTCAACAATATGGCCATTGCACTGACAAAGCTTAAAAAGACGGATAAAATAAGCAAAGCTTTTATTCTTGATTTTGATCTGCATGTAGGCGACGGCAATATCAATGTTCTGGGCCCGAAAGGTTACGCGACGATCCTGAATCCCGGCGGCCAGGACCGCAATGAATATTTAAGAACCGTCAACAACGCGCT
>CAYGNV010000286.1:0-3256 GCA_964351355.1 uncultured Smithella sp. | reverse complement strand
TATATTGCGCCCCATAAAATACGTTTCGATGCTACTTGCGGATTTTTTCCTTGAAGACCCGGTAGAAATCTTCATGTTCCGCCATCGCCTGGCGCAGCACTTTTTCCACCTCGCCGATTTCTCGTTTGTTAATAATCAGATTCACGCTTTTATGATAGGCTTCCAGATTGTCCATGGTGGAAACCGTCGCGCTGAGCAGCACGACGAAAGTCTGCCTGCGGATGCTCATGGACAAACCTTCCAGATTCCAAAGAATGCTGTTGATATTCCCTGCGGCCGTATCAAAATTCTCATGGACAACGATGATGCTGAAAATTTGAAAACGCATGAATTTAACGGCTTCATCGCATGATGCCGCTGCCACAACCGCATACCCCATGCTTTTCAGTGCGCTGACGATTTTACCCCGGGCAGCGGCATCCTGTTCACAAACCATGGCTGTTTCCCCTTCTGGCGCCATGAAACCAAAAGGACGCCCTTCGGACTTATCCCTTACTGTCACCGACCCTGTCATTGTCCCTTCACCAGACATATTCATCTCCTTCGCACTAATATTTTGGCAAAGTAATTTCTATTTTTTTTGCCAGGAAAGAGGCACACTGCCCTGAGGCTTGCCGTATCCTTGATCTACTTCCAGTTTTCCCAAGTCTGTTGTTTTCTCGCCGCGGGCGCTCTTGATGGAATCAATGCCCCTGTTGACACTCGATTTATTAGAGGCATAGGCCTTGGCCGTCTCTTCGGAAATCAATCCCCGCTGATAGAGATCAACGATACAATCGTCAAAGGTAACCATGCCAAAAGCCTTGTTCTGTTCCATGACATCGTAAAACGTTTTACCTTCGGATTCACCGTGCAGAATCATATCCTTAACCCGCAAGTTGGATCTCAATGCTTCAAAAGCAGCAATGCGCCCGCCGCCTTCCTTAGGCAGCAAGCGCTGGCAGATGATCCAGCGGATGGTATCGGCCAGACGGATGCGGATTTGATTTTCTTCATCTGAAGGAAACATACCCAAAATACGATTGATGGTCGAGCCGGCATTCACCGTGTGCAGCGTACTCAAAACAAGGTGCCCGGTTTCCGCGGCGGAAAGCGCGATTTCCACTGATTCGCGGTCGCGCATTTCACCGACCAGCACAACCTTGGGCGCCTGCCTGAGCGCGGCGCGCAGGCCGCCGGCAAAGGTGTCGAAATCCTTGCCCAGTTCCCGCTGATTGATGGTGGCCTTTCTCTGCTGATGCGTAAATTCCACAGGATCTTCCAATGTAATAATGTGAATTGATTTTTGCTCATTGATTTCGTTAATAACAGCGGCAAGCGAAGTGGATTTACCGCTGCCGGTGGCGCCGGTTACCAGAACAATACCGTTTTTTTCGCCGGCTACATGGTAATAGGCATCCGGCAATTTCAGGTCCGCGCATGATGGTATGGTCGTTTGCAGTTTTCTTAAAACAATCGAGTAGTGACCGCGCTGTGAGAAAATGTTTACGCGGAAACGTGAAACACCCGGCAGCTCGTAGGACAAATCGCAGGAGCCTTTTGTCACCAGATCGTCGAACAAGCGGCGGTCCTGATTAATCAAGTTCAAGGCAAAAATTTCCGTCTGAAATGGCGTCAATTTTTCAAAGGGCGGCTTCAGATCGACACCGATCAGTTGGCCTGAAGATTCCACCTGAAAAGGCTTGTCCACCGTCAGATTCAAGTCGGATATATTGGGATGAGATTCCAGCATTTTCATCAGGATATGTTCTATTTCCGGTTTTCTCATAAAGAATCCCCTTATGCTTCGGTAAAGTCTGTCGGCGGATATTTTAAAAGCGGACGGAATTTTGTTTTATCGTTGGCCTTGTTGTAAGCGTCCTCGCCGCTGATCCAGCCTTTGTTGTAGAGGTCCATAATGGCATCGTCCAGCAATTGCATTCCGTATTTTTTACCGGTCTGCATCATCGATGGAATCTGATAGGTTTTCTGCTCACGAATCAGATTGCGCACCGCCGCAGTGGCAATGAGAATTTCCATCGCCGCACAACGCCCCTTGACATCAATTCTTTTGAACAGAACCTGGGCAATGACCGCCCGCAAGCCGTCGGCAAGCGTCGAGCGGATCTGCATCTGTTCGCTGGCTGGAAATACTTCAATAATCCTGTCCACCGTTTTCGGCGCGCTGGTCGTGTGGAGAGTGCCAAAGACAAGATGCCCGGTGGAAGCTGCCTCCACCGCGAGAGAAATTGTTTCCAGATCACGCAATTCACCAACCAGGATAATATCGGGATCTTCACGCAGGGCGCCGCGCAGCGCCGAAGTGAATGTTTTTGTGTGAATCCCGACCTCCCGGTGGTTTACAATACAACTCTGGCTCTTGTGGACAAATTCAATCGGGTCTTCAATCGTAATGATATGGTCTTTGCGGATACGGTTTGCTTCATCGATTATTGCCGCCAGAGTTGTTGATTTACCAGAACCTGTCGGTCCGGTAACCAGGATAAGCCCGCGCGGCAGAGCGGCCAGTTTGGAGATAACCGCCGGAAGCCCCAGCTCCTGGCAGGTTAATATTTTACTCGGAATTTCACGGAATACCGCAGCAATGCCGTATTTCTGCTGGAAAAAATTAGCCCGGTAACGGGCCAGACCGTTAATTTCATAGGCAAAATCAATATCGCCCGTTTCTTCGAACTGCTTGATTTTATGTTCCGGCGTAATTTCGTAGAGAAGTAATTTCAGCGTATCATTACTCAGAACATCATACTTGATCCGCTCAATTTCACCGCGAATGCGGATGGCGGGCTGCTGGCCGGACACCAGATGAAGGTCGGATGCCTTATTGTCATGCATCAGCTGAAAAAAAGCGTCGATTTTTGCCATGTATATCTCCCGTGCATTTTATTATTGTCTGAAAAACGGCTGCGTCGTAAAGATTTCTATGCCGAACGGTCAATCAATCGCATACTTAAAAATCCGATGATCTCCAATATGGGTGAGAGTATAGGGAAAGCGGACCTGTTTTGTCAAGCCAAGATTGGGACTCGGACTACGAATGGGGCTTGCTATTTCAACATATCCCCCTTTCGCCAACTAATTCTTGACACTGAGACAAGCTATCATATATGCTCGCCACGTTTTTCTCAAGGTTAAGGTCGGGGATGTAGCTCAGCTGGGAGAGCGCGGCGTTCGCAACGCCGAGGCCAGGAGTTCGATCCTCCTCATCTCCACCAAGACCTCATCCAATACAATCCAAAGAAGTCCACGAAGCCCGCAT
>CAYGNV010000285.1:0-3261 GCA_964351355.1 uncultured Smithella sp. | reverse complement strand
CGTCTTCCCAGGCCATGCCCTTGATTTCGGCCACTTTCTTTGCCGTATGGATGATAAAAGAAGGTTCGTTTCTCTTGCCTCGCTGCGGCGCAGGCGTCAGATAAGGACAGTCTGTTTCTAAAAGGATCGAATCGAGCGGCGTCTGCCTTACAACCTCATGCAACACTTTGGACTTATCAAAAGTCACGACACCGGGCACGGAAATATAAAAACCCAGATCAATACATTGCCTGGCCATGGCCCAATCGCCGGAAAAACAATGAAAGACACCCGAGCGGATACCGGAGGCTTTCACCATGCCGAGCGTCTGTTCGTGAGCGTCGCGGTCATGGATAATCACCGGCAGATGGAGTTCGCTCGCCAATTCCAGTTGCCTGGCAAACATTTCTATTTGTTTTTCACGCGGTGAAATATTGCGAAAGAAATCCAGACCTATTTCGCCATAGGCGACAACTTTCGGATCTTGCGCCAGCACCTTCAGTTCATCGAATGATTTTTCGTTTGATTTGGCCACATCATGGGGATGAACCCCGACGGTTGCATAAATATTTTCATATTGACGGGCAATCGACAACGCCTTGCGGCTCAAGCCCAAATTTGTTCCCACCGTGATAATGCAGTCAACACCTGCGAGGCTGGCCCGTTCGATCACGTCCTTACGGTCGGAATCGAATTCTTTCATCTCCAGGTGGGCATGGGAGTCAACCAGCATAACTCCTACTTTTCGCTGGCCTGAAACGGAATTTCTTCGGCATTATCCGCCATATCGGGCAGCTTTTTTAAAAGAGCGGATAAATCTTTCTCCGATAATTCACCGATCAGCAACTTACGGGAAATGATTCGGCGGTCGATTTTGAGCAATTCTGAGTTGATTCTTCTGGACATTTAAATCCTCCTGGGAAACATAGCCTGTAAACTTTTTCATATTCCTTCGTAACCGGGCGGAGTAGTATTACACTTTAGCAACATAATCAAGCCCCAAGAGTTTATTTCATGAATCTTGGCATTAGTTATCTTTTCAGGCGCGGGTCGGACGCGTCGCGTATGCCTTCACCCAATAAATTATAGCCGACCACCGTGACAAGAATTGCCAGACCCGGATAAAGCGACAGCCACCAGGCAATATCGATATTATCTTTGCCTGCCGTCAAAATATTCCCCCAGCTGGGCGTCGGCGGCTGCACGCCGATTCCCAAAAAGCTCAGAGCCGACTCCGTCAGAATCGCGCCGGCAATGCCGAGGGTAGCCGCCACCAGAATGGACGCCAGCGCGTTGGGTAGAATGTGCACAAAAATAATCCGTGCATCATTGGCGCCTATGGCCCGGGCAGCCCGCACGAAATCCCGTTCGCGAAGCGAGACAAAATCCGCCCGCACCAGACGAGTCACCCCCATCCAGCCGGTGAGCCCAATCACAATCATAATATTCCAGATCGAAGGTTCCAGAAAGGCGATCACCGCCAGAATCAGAAAGAAGGCGGGAAAACAAAGCATGACGTCCACAAAGCGCATGATCACCGCGTCAATCCAGCCGCCATAGTAACCGGAAACGGCGCCCAGAATTGTTCCAATGAGAATCGCGAGACCCGTGGCGACAAAACCGACCTTTAGTGAAATGCGCGCCCCCCAAATCATCCTGGAAAAAACATCGCGCCCCAGTTGATCCGTGCCAAACCAGTGTTCACCGGACGGCGGCGCCAGGACATTTTTCAGATCAATCGCGCCGGGATCGTAAGGCGCGATCCAGGGCGCCAGAAGCGACACGACAAACAGTAAAAGGACAATGCCACAGCCGGTCAGCGCCAGTTTGTTCTTATAAAACATTCCCCAGAAGTTCATCGCTTTACTCTTTCACGAAATTCTAATGCGTGGATCTGCTACCGCATAGGACACATCGGCAATCAAATTGCCCACCAACGTCAAGATCGCGCCAATCAGCAATATCCCCATGACCGTCGGATAGTCACGAGCCATCACCGACAGGTAAAACAACTGCCCCATGCCCGGAATCGCAAAAATAGTTTCAAAGATGACACTGCCTCCGATCAGGCCGGGGATGGACAATCCCAGGATGGTGATCGCCGGCAAGAGCGCATTGCGCAAGGCATGTTTGTAAATCACCTGTCTTTCGCTCAACCCCTTGGCGCGCGCCGTCAAAATATAATCCTGCCTGATGACCTCCAGCATATTGGCCCGCATGTAGCGGGAAAGTCCGGCCAATCCTCCGAAAGCGGATATGAAGACCGGCAGAATCAGATGCTTGACCAGATCCGCCAACTGCCCCCAGGCGCTGAGATATTCATAATTGAGTGACCGCAATCCCGAAATCGGCAGCCACCCCAGATGAATGCCGAAAAAAATCATCATGAGCAATGCCAGCCAGAAGGTCGGCACAGCAAAACCGATAAACACAAGCACAGCGGTCACTTTATCAAAAATCGAATCCTGATGAACCGCCGACAAAACGCCAATCGGCACGGCCACCGCGATAATAATGATCAGCGATAGAAAATTGATCATAATAGTGATCGGCAGACGCTCCATAATCTTGTCGGCGACAGGGCGATGATCGGATGAAAAGGAGGTTCCCAGATCGCCCCGGCTTAGTTTTTTCAGCCATGATCCGTATTGAATATAGATGGGCTTATCCAGTTCATACATGCTCATCAGCCGCTCTTTCATCTCGGCCGACGCTTTCGGATTCATCTGCGTCTGCAAATCCGTGGGCGATCCGGGCGCCAGACGCATCACAAAAAAACAGATGATAGTAATCCCGAATAGCAGGGGAATCATAAAGAGTATTCTTTTGATCAGATACTTAATCACATTACTCTCCGCGGCAGGCTTTTAACCCGCCTTATCCTCGTCATACCAAAGCGACATTTTTTGCAAATTAACCGCCGACTGCCAAAGATGTTCCTGAGCATGCGCCTCCAGCGTGATTGTCGGTCTGGCTTTCATATCTTTCAGCGCCATGAAAAACCGCTCGAAGGGGAACGTCGCCGCGCCCACCGGCAGATGCTCATCAAACTTGCCGAAATTATCATGCAGATGCAGATGACCGATATAACGGCCCATCTGCTCCATCCAGGCTTTCAAAGGCGCATAGGAAAAGACATTGAAATGCCCCGTGTCAAAACAAAAACAAATCTGATCCGAAGCAAGCATTTCAAACAGACGGCTTAAAATGTGCGGTTCTTTTTCATAAACATTTTCCAGCGCGATGATGGTCGCTGCGTCTTTGGCCAACGGAATAAGCTGA
>CAYGNV010000284.1:0-3279 GCA_964351355.1 uncultured Smithella sp. | reverse complement strand
CTTTTTTTGAAATCATTACGGAAAGATCAAAAAAGTCATTCGCTCTGGCCGCCAGCGTGATCCTTTTGTGGTCGGGTGTTTATGCTTATGGCATATGGAGAATCCATCAGATTGATCAAAGTTTGAAGGATGCTCCTGCCATGGAGGTATCTCTAATTCAGGGCAACATCAATCAATCTATTAAATGGAATGAAAGTTTTCAAAAAGAAACAATTAATATTTATGAAGAACTGTCTTTGCGCAATCCACCCGCCAATGGAGGTTTGATCGTTTGGCCGGAAACAGCCGTACCATTTAACTTTCAAGATGCAAGCGATCTGCATCGTCAGGTGACAGACTTATCGATAAAAACAAAAAGCTGGTTTGTCTTCGGATCCATGAGCTATGCGGCGGGGAGCGGGAAGACGGAATATTACAACAGCGCCTATCTGCTTTCACCCAAAGGCGATATTCACGGTAAATATGATAAAGTGCATCTGGTTCCTTACGGAGAATACGTACCGCTTCGAACAATATTTCCCTTCATCCGCAGCCTGGCTGCGGGTATTGGTGATTTTGCCGAAGGAAAAGGGTTTTATCCCTTGAACATGGGCGAAAGAAAAATCGGCGTGATGATCTGTTACGAGGGAATCCTGCCCGAAGCAGCCAGAATGTATAAAAATGCGGCGGCGGAATTATTGGTGAACATTACAAACGACGCCTGGTTCGGGACAACGTCAGCGCCATATCAACACCTGTCCATGTCTATTTTCAGAGCTGTGGAGACGCGTCTCTATCTTGTTCGCGCCGCGAATACCGGCATCTCCGCCATCGTAGCTCCGACAGGAAAGATTATCGCAAAAACAGAAATATTCAAAAAAGACGAAATTCATGGTCGTGTTAAATTTATTACGTTGCCGACTTTTTATGCGAAATATGGCGATTTGCTGGTAGGGGCTTGTTTTATATGCCTGGTCATTTTTTTCTTATGGAGCTTAAGAGGGAGGAAAAGAAATGTCCTTTGAAAACACACAGGAAGCAATCAATGATCTGAAAAAAAGAATTCGATATATCGGTGAATGTCTTTGACGTCAGCGAGCTGGAATTAAAAATTAAAGATCTTGAAATTTTATCCACTAAAAATGATTTCTGGGATGATCAGGAGAAAGCCCGCGCCATCCTGCAGAAGAAAACAAAATTATCCGACTCACTCGATCAGTGGAAAAGATTTCAAAGCCAGATCAAGGATGCAGAAAACCTCTGGTTGATTGCCTCTGAAGAAAAAGACGAACAGGTCATAAACGATCTCGCTTTAGAGCTGGAACAGTTGGCTTCTGACGTTAATCTGGAAGAACTTAAAATGATGCTCGCAAGCGAGCAGGACCCGCTCAACGCGATTATGTCCATTCATGCCGGCGCCGGAGGAACGGAAGCCCAGGACTGGGCGGAGATGTTGCTGCGCATGTATTTACGCTGGGCTGAAAAAAGAAATTTTAAAACAAATATTATTGATTATCTTCCGGGGGATGAAGCAGGCGTCAAAAGCGTATCTTTTACCGTGGAGGGTGAATATGCTTATGGTTACGCTAAAGCCGAAATCGGGATTCATCGCCTTGTCCGTATTTCTCCATTTGACGCAGGAGCCAGGCGTCATACATCCTTTGCGTCTGTATTTGTTTACCCCGAAGTTGATGATGAAATAAAAATTGAAATCGATGCAGATGATTTAAGAATTGACACATTTCGATCGGGAGGCAAAGGCGGACAGCATGTCAATAAAACAGATTCCGCCGTGCGAATTACTCATTTGCCTACAGGCATTGTCGTGCAGTGTCAGAATGAGAGATCACAGCACAAAAATAAAGCCATGGCGATGAAATATCTAAAATCGCGTCTCTATGAAAGGGAACTTCAGCAGAAGAATGAAAAGCTCGATGAAGAAAATAAACTTAAAAAAGATATAGCCTGGGGCAGCCAGATTCGTTCCTATGTTTTACACCCCTATAAAATGGTAAAAGATCATCGGACGGATCTGGAAACCGGCAACACTCAAAAAGTGCTGGATGGCGAAATTGATGATTTTATCCAGACCTATCTGATGATGGTCGGAGATCGGGCATCAAATGTGCCCAGAGTCAGTAGGTAAATTGACGATAATATAGAAGATTATCAAATTGTTTTGGGATATAAATAAAATGTGTTATAAAGCTCCGCAAAGTTGGCCTTGATGTCGCTTGCGCCGGAATAAAGAAAGCGATCTGATCAGTAATCAGAAATACGACGTGCTTTTTATTTTTAACCGAAAAAGAATTCAGGAGACGCTATCCATGTTCAAATGCATAAAACATGTTTCTAAGATTTGTATTATCTTTTGTTTGATTGTCGCCATCTTGTTGTTTGCCGGCCATCAGGTAAACGCCGAAAATCTCAATCGCAATGACGCTTTATTAAAGAAAAAGGTGAAGGATAAAGAACAGAAACATGTCGTGCCGCAAATGACGGTCGATTCCACCAAGAATAATATTGCCACTGCGCCAAGCCAGAATTCAGCGGATGGGGATGCCAAAGCAAAGGTTGAAGAAGACCAGGATCTGATGGAAAAAGCCGTTGAATTACTGGAACTGGCCGACAAATCTCGGAAAAATGGTGATATCGAAAATGCCTTAGATGCGCTGGATAAAGCTTATGCATTACTTCTGGATGCGAATGGTAACGCAGAAATTGCCAGACAGAAGGATGATTTACGCCTTTTAATTTCCCGGCGCATCCTGGCTCTTTATTCTTCAAAACAAACAAAGACCAACGGCAAGGCCAGTGAGATTCCTCTTTTGCTGAACGCGGATGTGGAAAAGGAAATACGATCATTTCAGGGGCATGAGAAAGAATTCTTTACATCCTCATATTTTCGTTCCGGACTATACAAGGAAATTATTGTTGGTGAGTTAAGAAAAGCAGGGATGCCAGAGGAACTCTTCTGGTTGCCTCTGGTAGAAAGCGGTTTCAAGGTAAGCGCTTTATCGCGCGCGCGAGCTTTGGGCTTGTGGCAGTTTATTCCGTCAACAGGTTATAAATTCGGATTGACCCGCGATGAATGGGTGGACGAACGGATGGATGTTTTGAAATCCACTCAGGCGGCTATCGCCTATTTAAAAGAGTTACACGGAATGTTTGGGGACTGGCTCACAGTGCTTGCGGCATATAATTGCGGTGAGGGAAGAGTGCTGCGCGTCATATCCAGACAACACATTAATTATTTTGATCGTTTTTGGGATCTCTACTCTCAATTACCCAATGAGACAG
>CAYGNV010000283.1:0-3283 GCA_964351355.1 uncultured Smithella sp. | reverse complement strand
TGCTGGCCATTGAAGCATCCATCATGGAAGGAACAGGCCGCATGGTTATGACCGGGAAACTGGGTGACGTCATGCAGGAATCGGTTCAGGCGGCTCTTACTTATATCCGGGCACGTGCCGAAAAGTTTGGTTTGGCAAAAAACTTCTACAAGAAAATAGACATACATGTCCACGTGCCTGAAGGAGCGATTCCCAAGGATGGCCCATCCGCCGGCATTGCGATGGCCACATCCATTGCCTCTGCTCTCATGAAAAAGAAAGTCCGTGCGGACCTGGCCATGACTGGTGAAATCACGTTAAGGGGAAGGGTATTGCCTATCGGTGGCCTGAAAGAAAAAATTCTTGCGGCTCATCGCGGCAACATTAAAATGGTTATTATCCCGAAAGATAACGAGAAAGATCTGGCGGAAGTGCCGCAAAATGTCCAAAGTGCGCTAAAAATAGTTTTTGTCGATCATATCGATGAAGTACTTGAGATTGCTTTTGTAAAAGACGAAGAGATTTTTAACAACGCGATAACGAATGATATACAGGTTAGCGCCCAGCCTGTGAATTAACGGATTTTATAGCTTGACAATAAATCTCAATATTGCTAGAAGCCATGCAGCTTTTTTGAGGCATATGGGCGGGTAGCTCAGCTGGAAGAGCGCCACGCTTACACCGTGGATGTCACAGGTTCGAGCCCTGTCCCGCCTACCAGAAAAAGAAAAAGGAAGTTAAGAAATCTTACTAAATGATTTTTGGGGGTCATAGTTAAGTTGGTTATAACGCCGGCCTGTCACGCCGGAGGGCAGGGGTTCAAGTCCCCTTGGCCCCGCCAGAAAATCGAAGGGAGTCAGCTTATTGCGGCTCCCTTTCTTTGTTGGAGACTTGTTTGATAAGGATGATTGACATAATCTATTGGTCATGTTTAGTAAGCAAATATAATATTTTCTAGAATGAGGTTATTGAAAAAAGTGGATTACGAAGGAATGATCATCCGTCCGCCCAGCGAAGCGTATAGTTTGCTTTTACAGGTTACTGTCGGCTGTTCACATAACCGATGCACATTCTGCGGCACATACCGGCAAAAAAAATTTAAAATAAAGCCTGTGGAACGAATTGAGAAAGATTTACTGGAAGCCAGAACCTACGGTCCTATTGAAAAGCTGTTCTTATGCGACGGCGATGCGTTAATTATCCCGCAACTCCGGCTGGAAGAAATCCTGCTCATGATTAATCGTTACCTTCCAAAACTAGAACGGATCGGCAGTTACGCCAATGCCAAAAGTATTCTGCGAAAATCGGTTGATGAGCTTAAAAAGCTCAAAAAACTTGGTCTGAAAATTGTTTATTTGGGTGTAGAAACAGGCAATGCCGAATTGCTCAAAAAGATCGATAAAGGCGCGACCTATGAGCAGATGGTCGAAGCGGCGCGACGTATTAAAGAAGCCGGCATCGAGCTTTCGGCAACCGTGATTCTAGGTATCGGCGGCATCGAAAAAAGTCTTGAACACGCCATGGATACGGCCAGAATTTTAACGGATATGGATCCCAACTATGTGGGCGCGCTGACGCTCATGCTTGTACCGCAAACACCGCTTTATGATGATTACATAGCCGGAAAACTCGTTCTCCCTGACAAGATTGGATTTATCCGTGAGCTATATTTGATGATTGCCAATTCCAATTTTACAGACTGTTATTTTACGTCCAATCATGCCTCCAATTATCTGCCGATCAAGGCACGTCTGCCAGGACAGAAAGAAAAAATTCTAAAAATGATCGGTTCGGTCATCGAAGAAAACGATGTAAGCCGGATGAGGCCTGAGTATTTACGCGGCTTATGATTCCAGGAGAAACATAAAAGGATATGAAAATTTCTGATTTATTATTCTGGCGCAAGCCCGAACATATTCGTCGAGAAATATTTTCGATATTGGCCAAGGGGCAGAAAAGTGGTGTTTTGGATGATGCTTCCCGGAAGATGATCGAAAACATCCTTGATTTTACATCCATCCTGGTTCGAGAAATTATGATTCCACGAACGGATATTGTCTCTATCAACGCGGACGATACAGCGGAAGATATCATTCAGGAGCTGGCCAACGCTCATTACACACGCATTCCCGTGCACCGGGGATCGGTGGATAATATCATCGGTATTTTAAATATTAAAGACCTGCTTAAAATGTGGTCGCAGACCATGACAACTGTTGATATTCTGTCGCATCTGACCAAGCCTTATTACATCCCCGAAACGAAAAAAGCTCATTTGTTGTTTTATGAGTTTAAAAACAATAAAAAGCATATTGCCATTGTTATCGATGAATATGGCGGCACGTCGGGGCTTATCACCCTTGAAGATTTACTGGAAGAGATCGTCGGCGATATCCGCGATGAACATGAAGAAAAGACGGATTCCGAAAATATAATCCAGACTGACGAGGGATCCATTATCGTTGACGGACGCACCGAAATCGAGAAAATAGAAGAATACCTGAATATTAGTCTGGAAAGAGGCCGCTATGAAACGATGGGCGGTCTTATTTTAAATACGATTCGAAGAATCCCTCACCAGGGGGAAAATATTCAAATCGAAGGGATGAATATTACCATCGAAAGCGCAGATGAGCGCAGCATTAAAAAGGTTAAAATAAAGAAGACGGGCGAAGAAAATTTACATGAAGAATAATCACTTAAAAACACTGCCGAGTCTTTCAGACAATAAGCTTACTGGCTATAGTATTTTTTTTGCATTGCTGAGCGGCATTTTGCTGTTTTTATCTTTCCCGAAATTCGGCCTGGGATTCATTGCCTGGATTGCCTTTGTTCCCCTGTTTATTGCTTTACGCAATATTATATCGCTTTGGAGAGCGTTGCTATTAGGATGGATTGCAGGACTTACGGCTTGTATTGGCATCATATACTGGATTACATACGTTGTCGTAAATTACGGTCATCTACCCTTCTATCTGGGCATAACAATCATGTTAATGCTGGCTTGTTATTTAAGTCTTTATTTTGCCTTATTTGCCGCAGGAATCGTTTATTTCCGGAGAAAGGTTCCACTCTATCTTGTCGCGCCGGTTTTATGGGTATGCCTGGAATATCTCAAATCACATTTGTTTACCGGTTTCCCCTGGGAAAATTTAGGTTATTCCCAGTTTAATAATATATTTTTCATTCAGATTGTAGATATTGTGGGTGTTTTTGGATTATCTTACCTGATCATTCTTTTAAACACGACTTTTTTTGAAATCATTACGGAAAGATCAAAAAAGTCATTCGCTCTGGCCGCCAG
>CAYGNV010000282.1:0-3289 GCA_964351355.1 uncultured Smithella sp. | reverse complement strand
GATACTTTTCCTTGCCGGAGGACGCGATGAATGCTTCCATTTCCTCCAGGGTGAAATCCAGCAGATTGGGAAGCAAATCAGCCATTGATTTTTTTCTTTAATGTTGCGGCAATAGCGTCGATGAATCCTTCCGTGTTGACCTTTTGGTTGGAAGGTTTCTTTTCGGCCAGTAGCAGCAGGTCTCCGGTCATAACGCCGCTTTCGATGGTTTCGAGGGCAGCCGCTTCTACCTGGCCGGCGAAATCGACAACATCCGGCGTGCCGTCCAGTTCGCCGCGTTTGCGCAGGCCGCCGCTCCAGGCAAAAATAAGCGCCATGGAGTTCGAGGAGGTTTCCTCGCCTTTTAGATGCTTGTAGTAATGTTTTTGCACCGTGCCGTGCGCGGCTTCGTATTCAAACCAACCGTTGGGAGAAACCAGCACCGACGTCATCATGGCGAGCGAGCCGCTGGCGGAGGCAATCATGTCCGACATGACGTCGCCGTCATAGTTCTTCAGCGCCCACAAAAGCCCGCCTTCGGTCTTCATAATGCGCGCGACCGCGTCATCAATCAGTGTAAAAAAATATTCAATCCCGGCCTGGGCGAATTTGTCCTTCCAGTTTTTCTCAAATTCCCGGTCGAAGATATCGCGGAATCCGGCGTCGTAGATTTTTGAAATCGTGTCTTTGGTGGAAAACCACATGTCGATTTTTTCGGCAAGCGCGTAAGTGAAGCAGGCCCGGGCAAAACTCAAAATCGACTGCTCCAGGTTATGGTTGATTTGTACAATGCCGGCCGAAGGGAAGTTTTTCACAAGCGTTGTTTGCGGCTGGCCGCCGTCGGCCGGCGTGAATACAATTTCCAGTTTCCCCGCCTGTGGAATATTCAGCTCAAAATTGTCATAAACATCACCGTAGGCGTGACGTCCGATCGTAATCGGTTTTTTCCAGGATGAAACACCCGGCTTAATATTATTGACGAGGATTGGTTTTCTAAAAACCGTGCCGTCCAGCATGGCGCGGATTGTGCCGTTGGGGCTCTTCCATGCTTTTTTCAGATGGTATTCCAAGACGCGGTCTTCATTGGGCGTAATAGTGGCGCATTTAATCCCGACGCCGTATTTCATGATCGCGCGGCCGGCGTTAAAAGTGACTTGGTCATTCGTATCATCACGGTGTTTGACGTGCAGATCGTAATAGTCAATGTCCATGTCCAGATAGGGGATAAGCAGTTTGTCTTTCACCATCTGCCACATGATGCGGGTCATTTCATCGCCGTCCATTTCGACGAGAGTCGTCTTCACTTTAATTTTTTTCGTCATGCAAACATTTACTCCCTGTTGTTGATTAAAGATTATTTTGGGCTGCGGACATTGAGCGCGCCGCCAGCCAGGATGATTTGCTTTTGTCTGGACGATAAGGTGCAATTGACAGCAAAGGATGTGCCTTGAGTCTTATTGTTCACAGTTAGATTTTTGCCGTCCAGAATGGCCGTTCGGACCTCGGCAACTTCCAGCTCATCGCCCTGGTCGATGGCGTCATAGTCATGTTCATTGATGAAAGTCAACGGCAGGATGCCGAAGTTGATCAGATTGGCGGCGTGGATTCTTTCCAGCGATTTGGCCATGACCGCGCGGACGCCCAGATACATGGGGCAGATGGCGGCATGTTCGCGCGACGATCCCTGGCCGTAAGACAGGCCGGCCACAATGATGTTGTGTTTTCCCGCCTCTTTTTGCGCCAGAGCCCTGCCGGCAAAAGAGGCATCCACATTTTCAAAAACGAATTCCGAATATTTGGGAATGTTCGAACGATACTTCATCCGTGCGCCGGCGGGAATGATATGATCGGTTGTGATTTTATCGCCAACTTTAATCGTGGCCTGCGCGAATAGGATATCGGGAAGCGCAGAGTTGACGGGCGGAGCACCTATATTCGGGCCGCGATAAATTTCAATACCTTTTTGGGCATCGTCCGGTCGGAGAATCATCCGGTCATCGATGACCAACTGCTCAGGCATTTCGACTTGTGGATATTCTATTTTGAGGTCACGTGGATCGGTAAAACGGCCGGTAATGACCGCTGCCGCTGCTGTTTCGGGACTGACCAGATAAACATCGGCATTCATGGTGCCCGATCGTCCCGGAAAATTGCGGTTTGATGTGCGCAGGGATACCGCGCCGGATTTCGGGCTCTGGCTGTTGCCGATGCAGAAGCCGCAGGCGTTTTCCATCAGCCGGGCGCCGGATGCGATAAGGTCGGCGAGATAGCCGTCGCGAGCGAGATTGTCGAGAACCTGCCGTGAGCCGGGCGCCAAAATAAAACTGATATCGGGATGCGCCACGCTTCCTTTGAGAATTTTAGCAACCGTTGCCAAATCCTTGTAGGAAGAATTGGTGCAACTGCCCAGGCAGACCTGATCCACAGCGATGTTGTTCATGCTGCGCACCGTGCTGATATGGTCGGGGCTGTGCGGTTTGGCTGTCAGCGGTTCCAATTGAGATAAATCAATATTTACTATTTTGGCGTAAGTCGCGTCGTCATCCGCTTTCAATTCAATAAAATCTGTTTCTCTTTGCTCAAACCGGAGAAATTGTCTCGTCAGGTTGTCGCTCGGAAAAACCGAGGTGGTTACGCCGCACTCCGCGCCCATATTGGTGATGGTGGCACGTTCCGGAACACTGATCGATGCGATTCCCTCTCCGCCATACTCAAAAATGGTTCCGACGTTGCCCTTCGTTGTGAAAATCTCCAGCACCTTGAGGATTACATCCTTAGCGGAAACCCAGGGTTGAAGACGGCCTTGCAGGTTGATTTTAATGACGGAAGGGCAGGTGAGATAAAAGGGTTCACCGGCCATCGCCAGCGCCACGTCCAGGCCGCCCGCGCCGATGGCGATCATGCCCAGCGCACCGCAGGTGGGCGTGTGGCTGTCGGAGCCGATCAGCGTTTTACCCGGCTTGCCGAAACGTTCCAGGTGCACCTGATGGCAGATGCCGTTGCCGGCGCGCGAAAACACCACACCGAATTTCTGCGCGACGCTCTGCAGATAGCGGTGATCATCCGCGTTTTCAAAACCAATCTGAATCGTGTTATGATCGATGTAACTGACGGACAATTCCGTTTTAACTTTCGGCATATTCATGGCTTCAAATTGCAAATAGGCCATGGTGCCGGTGGCATCCTGGGTGAGGGTTTGATCGATACGGATGCCGATTTCCTCGCCGGGCGCAAGATTTCCGAAAACCAGGTGCCCGGCGAGTATTTTTTCAATGATGTTTTTTCCCATCAGCTCTTCCTTGATACAGTT
>CAYGNV010000281.1:0-3291 GCA_964351355.1 uncultured Smithella sp. | reverse complement strand
GTATTTGGGCAACAGGCCGTAAACATCCAACTCTTGTTTTTATTCGGTATTTAACCGATACACTCTCTTCTTTTAACTAGTCGTCCCTGAAAAACTTACAACATGTTGATATTATTATTTGATTAACGTATTTTTGTGTGCTATAATTGCTGGAAATTCAGGAAAAGGAGCTAAAACCCGGCAAATTTATGCAACCAAAAGACAACAGTTTTGAAGAATCCCACGGAGAATTATTCCGGTCGAGTTTGGAGCAGATACTGGACAGAAAGCATCCCTTGTATCTATTGGGCAACAAGATCGATTGGAAGAGATTTGATAAGTCCTTTGGCAACCTGTTTGCTCAGAAACAGGGAAGACCGGCGTTGCCGACAAGACTGGTCGTTGGTCTTCATTATTTGAAACACGCCTACAACGAGAGTGATGAATCCGTTGTGGCCCGTTTACTGGAGAATCCTTACTGGCAGTACTTTTGCGGATTCAAGCATTTTCAGCATGAACTTCCGATAGACCCGTCATCCATGACAAGATGGCGCAAGCGCTTAGGACCGGACAAGATCGAAGAACTGCTGTCAGCAACGATTGACACAGCTAAAGAAGAAAAGCTTTTAACCGAGAAGCATCTAGAAAGAGTGAATGTGGATACCACGGTTCAGGAGAAAGCCATTGCCTTTCCCACGGACGCCAGACTGTACCATAAGGCTCGTCGCGTCCTCGTCAGATTAGCCAAGAAGATGCATATCGATTTACGACAAAACTACGAGCGAACCGGCAAGAAAGTTTTTCTCAAACAGGGACGATATGCAAGCGCCGGACAGTACAATCGATCCAAGAAAGAAACGAAGAAGCTCAAGACCATGCTGGGTCGTGTCCTCCGGGATATTGAGAGAAAATGTACCAACCCGGAGGGACGCCTGGCTAAAGTTCTGAACCTTGCCAAGGCCATTTTCAATCAGAAAAGAAACGATACGCATAAAGTTTACAGTGTTCACGCCCCGGAAGTGGAATGTATTGCCAAAGGCAAGGTTCACAAGAAATATGAGTTTGGCTGTAAGGTATCCATGGTCAGCAGTTCCAGGGACAACTGGATATTAGCCATTGATGCCCTTCACGGCAATCCTTATGATGGTCATACATTGAAAGATGCGCTTCAGCAGGTGAAGCAGATCACCGGCTGGCAGCCACTTCATGCCTATTGCGACAAAGGGTACCGAGGCGCAGCAAAAGAAATCACCGAGACAGAGGTTCATTTATCCGGGAAGAAAAAAAAGAGCATGAAGGCCAGTCTCTGGAAATGGTTTGCCAGACGTTCGGCCATTGAGCCGATCTTTGGTCATCTGAAATCAGATCATCGGTTGGAACGGAATCATCTCAAAGGGAAAGACGGCGATCGGATGAACGCGATTCTGTCCGGTTGTGGTTTTAATCTGAGAAAGCTCCTCAGAGCTTTCTTTTTGCCTTTTTTCCAGAGGCTGTTTGGGAGATATTTTTATCATTCGACCGGATTTATCGGTTCGACGATGAGCGAAATGAACTTTGGAATGATATCGGTTCATGCTTTTTAGAAAAAAGTGACTTTTTCAGGGACGACTAATTAACTTTACAAGCTTATCGCCTTATGCTATGAGGCAAAAAAATATGAAACCCACATGACGGTACCCGTCACAAAGGAGGATGAAAATAGCTGGGTTCCTATAGACTTGACAGTCGGAATGATTATCCTATGTCCACTTACCCTACTTTATTAAGGAGGAAGGAGATATGGACAACGAGATCATCATTGACAAGGGATGCGGCCTGGATGTTCACAAAGAAACGGTTGTCGGCTGTGTTATGGGAAGCGGCATCAAGAAGGAGATCCGCACGTTCAGTACGAAGACCAACGATTTATTACAGCTGAAGTTATGGTTGTCTGGTCTTAGTATCACGCACATTGCCATGGAAAGTACGGGGCCTTATTGGAAGCCGGTGTTCAATGTTCTTGAGGATGGATTCACGTTGATATTGGCTAACGCGCGGCATATCAAGAACGTACCGGGCCGGAAGACGGATGTTAAGGACAGTGAATGGATATGCCGGTTATTGCGGAGCGGGTTGTTGTCCGCGAGTTTTGTTCCGCCACAAGCGATTCGTGAATTGCGAGATTTGACCCGGTATCGCCGGAAGCTGACGCAGTCGCTGTCAGCGGAGAAGAATCGCATTCAAAAGGTGCTGGAGGATGCGAATGTCAAGATATCATCAGTTTTGTCAGACACCTTTGGTGCAAGCGGCAGCCAGATGATTGAGGCGGTTATGGAGGGCAAGCTCAACGAGGCGGAGATTGCGGATTTAGCGAAAGGTAAGCTAAAGAGCAAGAAAGAAGAGATTCGCGAAGCCCTCGTGGGTTATTTTCAAGATCATCATCGTTTTATGATCAAGGCCTCATTGGAGCATATCAAGTATTTGGAGAAGCTCATTACGGATTTGGATCAAGAAACGAAGAAAAAGTTGACACGATATCAAAAGGAATATGAGTTATTGCAGACTATTCCCGGCGTGAAGGAGCAAGGTGCTACCGCGATTATTGCCGAAATAGGTGCGGATATGAATATTTTCCCATCTGAGGGACATTTGGCCACCTGGGCGGGGATGAGCCCCGGCAATAACGAGAGCGCGGGTAAAAAAAAGTGGAAAGACAACCCACGGCAATAAGAATTTGAAGGCAGCATTGACCCAGTGTGCTTGGGCGGCATCACGGACAAAGAACACGTATCTCAGCGCGAAGTATCACAGTTTGGTAGGGAGGCGAGGGAAGAAGCGGGCGTTGATTGCCGTCGGCCACAAGATTTTGGTCATGGCTTATCACATGATAAAAAACGGAGTCCCCTATAAAGAGCTGGGCAAGGATTATTTGCTTCACCGAAGGGCAGACAAGATTGTTAAGAATCACATCAAACGGTTGCGGGATCTTGGGTATGAGGTAGAATTGAAGACGGCTGCCTGATCATTGGGTAAACGGGCACGACAATGGAATAGTTTTCACAGAATAAAGGTCGATTTTTACTGGTGGTTGCGACCCCGTATATGAAACTGACCTGGCCGGATTTAAGAACAAAGCAATGTTGCCATGAGCACGCAGGTGAAATTTTTACAATCTATCCGGCCACCTGTGAAACCAATAAGAATTTTTTCGGCAAGTAATGAATACAATAAGCTAGAGGTGCATTTTCAGGTGAAAAAAATAATTTAGCCGACGTTCATTATTGGAAGGTATTTTAATAAAGAGGAATCTATGGAAATTAAGATTGTCGAAGC
>CAYGNV010000280.1:1299-3305 GCA_964351355.1 uncultured Smithella sp. | reverse complement strand
ATGATTTCTCCTGTTTTTGCGCCACCGGCACGGATGTTAAAGATCGCGTGCGGACCCTTACCAATATCATCATTAAAACCGGCCCCGACGGTTTAATAGAAATTACAGTGGAGGCCAAGGGGTTTTTAAAGTATATGGTGAGAAACATCGTCGGAACGCTCACGGAAGTCGCCCGCGGCAAACGACGTCCGGAAGAAATGAAGGAGATTATTGATTCGCGCGACCGCAACATCGCCGGGGCCACCGCGCCCGCTTGCGGTCTCTTTTTGAAAGAGGTTAAATACTGATTGATGAAAATATTGCTTTTGGGACATAAAGGCATGCTGGGCAGCGACCTCGCCGCGCAGTTTCGTTATCGGCATGAAGTGATCGGCATGGACTTGGGCGACATCGACATCACCCGCGAGGATGAGTGCCAAAAAGCGATTCGGGAAACCAACCCACAGATTGTGGTGAACGCCGCCGGCGATACCAATGTGGACGGCTGCGAAACGGCCAAGGAAGAGTGCTTTGCTGTAAATGCCGCGGCGGTGAAGAATATCGCAGAGGCATGCCGCGGCCAGAATATTACCATCGTTCATTTCAGCACGGACTATGTGTTTGACGGAACCGGCACCCGCCCCTATGTGGAAGAGGATGTCTGCAATCCAATCAACGTGTATGGGGCGTCCAAGCTGGCCGGCGAAAATTATCTGCGGACGATTACCGACAACCATATTCTGATCCGCACGGCCTGGCTTTATGGCGCAAAGGGGAAAAACTTTGTGCAGGCCATTCTGGATCGGGCGAAAACGACAGGCAAACTAACCGTGGTGGATGATCAAACGGGTTCGCCCACCTGTACGCGCGATCTGGCCGCCGCGACAGAGCTACTGATCGACAAAAACGCCCGGGGAATCTTCCATGTCACCAATCGCGGGAATTGCACCTGGCATGAATTCGCGAAAAAAATATTAAAAGAGTCGTGCCTGGACCGTGTAGAAATCTCCCCGATCAAAACCACCGATTTGCAAAGAGCGGCTCTGCGACCGGCCTACAGCGTTCTCGGTATGGAAAAGTTCATTACCGCAACAGGGAAGACCATGCAGCCCTGGCAGCTGGCTTTTCAGGACTATTATCAGCATCTGACCAGCCGGACGTGCTGCAGTGCTTGAGATGATACGCGATAGTGAGAAGAAAGTATTCAGGCAGGATGTCGTTTGTGTTAATTAATTTCTCCGCATAAACATGGAGGATAAACTCATGAGCAAAAAAATGAAGCAACTTTTATCGTTACTGATCATTACGGCGGTTATTTTTCTGCAGAGCTGCCTGGTCTCCACACCATCCACACTCATCCTACCCGAAATCCGGTCTTTGTATGAAGGGGAATATAAAGTCGATCCCTACATGAAAAATCATGTTCCTCTCTCGGTTGCCGTTTTGCCCTTTGTTGATTTATCCGGAAGCAAAGAAGGGGCAACCGCCATGCGGCTGGGATTTTATAACCATTTCAGCTCCCTTCCCTTCAAAGATATGGAACTCTTTAAGGTGGATGATTTGCTGACCAAGGCGGGGCTCACCGATCCGGACGTGATCCGTAAAACATCGCCGCAAAAATTGGGCAGCATTCTGGGTGTTGACGCGGTTATTTCGGGAGAGGTATCAGACTTCGATAAATATTTTTTAGTTCTCTATTCACAGGTTGCCGTGGGCGCAGAGGTCAAAATGTACGATACCAAAACCGGCAATTTTCTCTGGAGCGGCAAGCACAAGGTGCGCAAGCACGAAGGCGGCGTCTCCACCAATCCGGTTGGCCTTATCGCCACGGTGATTGCGACGGCGTTAAATGTCCGCGATATTCAACTGCTGCGCGCCAACGATGACCTGTTCCGCGATATGGTCAAAACCATTCCAGCGCCCTCGCTGGCCCAGGCCAAACGCCCGCCGACCATTGCGCTTTTAACCCAGGATACCAAAGGGCAGCCCAAAAAAGCAGGCGATGAAATCAAGGTTGTTATTCAGGG
>CAYGNV010000280.1:0-1199 GCA_964351355.1 uncultured Smithella sp. | reverse complement strand
TGTCTCCGGCGTCATCGAAACGGATACCGTCTGGTATTCCGGCGCCAGCCCATACATCATTACTGCTGACGTGATTGTGAAAGACAAGGCGCTTTTGACCATCGAACCGGGAACGGCAATCAAATCCAAGAATGGCGGTTTGATCATTGAAGGACGCATTGCGGCGCAGGGAGACGATAATCACATTATCAGCTTTGATGCGCTGGAAGACGACAAATTGTGGCCGGGCATTACATTTTCGGGCGTCAAAGACCGGGAAAATAAATTGTCTTTTGTCCGCATCAGAAATGCGCGGACAGCCGTCAACTGCCAGACCTCCTCACCGATTATTGAAATGTCCGAATTCACGAAAAATAATGAAGCCATCAAAATTTCGGGCGCGTTTTCCAAACCGCTCATCAGCAAGAATGCCATTTATAAAAACAAGGGCGTTGCCATATCCGTAAGCGACGGGGCATCGCCCAGAATCGCGGGAAATTCCATCTATGATAATAGCGGCGCCGGTCTGACCGTGCAATCCGCCACACCGGAGATTGTCCAAAATACCATCACGCGAAACCGGAACAACGGCATTGAAGTTCGGGGCGCGCAGGCTGTTATTCGCCAAAACAATCTGTCCGATAATTCTCCGCATAACATGACCAGCGCGATGAACGGCACATCCGTGAAAGCACAGGACAACTGGTGGGGCAGCGCAAAAACTCCGGATATCCTTGCGGGCATTTCCGGACGTGTCGATATTCGCTTTGTGCTTGATGCGCCCTGGCCGCAGGGGAAATCCCTGGCCGTGTCTATTCTGGACAAACATCTCGGCGGCAAGATCAAGACGGATTCCTATTTGATTTTATCCAACAGCCCATACCGGATTACGAAGGATGTGGTGATTGACGGCGGAGCAACGCTTTACATCGAGCCGGGCGTTGTTCTGGAATTTGAGCAGAGATCGACGTTTGTAACGCAAAACGGAGGCATCATCGCGAGGGGAACCAAAGAAAAACCCATTACATTCACAGCCGCTTCCGCGTCTCCCGTGCCCGGTTTTTACGCCAGTGTCGTGCAATTTGTCGAACCCACACGGGTCAACAGCTCCTTTTCGTACTGCATCGTGAAATACGCCGCAACCGCGTTTGATATTTACGCGGGATCGCCGGAAATATCATATAGCTATATCGCGCATTCCTCTCAAAGCGCCATCTATT
>CAYGNV010000279.1:0-3395 GCA_964351355.1 uncultured Smithella sp. | reverse complement strand
TGGTGCTAACCTCTGTCATGGCGCTCACGTTCCGATGAAACAGGAGTATGGTTTTTACTTTCGCTGTGATCCATGCGTCCGTGTTAGCAGCGGGGCGTTCCCCCTTGATTTCCAGCTTGTTGTCCACGCTCTTAACCCCCGGCAAGTCTGCTACGGTCTCGTGGGCTAATGCTTTGTGTGATTCCTGGGAGACAGTTCCCGTCAAGGTCACGGCGCCATTTACGGATTGGATTTTAATATCATCGCCCTGAAGATAAGTCTGAAATACATACGACTTTTTGGCGGATGATTCGATACGGCTGTCCATCGTGGATGCATACACAGGTATGCTGAGTGCCAGCAGCGCCACTGCTGCCACTACCATTACTACAAGTCTTTTCACTGTTTTCATTTGTCCGTTCTCCTTTTGGTGTTTTTATTTTTGTTGGAAATCTTTTATTGATTATACCAATGTAATAGCAAGGAGTCTGCCAATAGCCGAAGGAGAAGCAGAAGATTTTATTAATTCATTAATAACGGAATGTTAGAGGAAAAAGAGAGAGCAGCAGCATGATTTGGAATGATTCGTTTGGCCTCAGTATTTGGTGGAACCTCAGTATTTTGAGGGATGCTATCCTTCGCCGCCGATGTATCTTTGATAGGAGCGCTGTTCAGGTAATTACTGATGCTCTGTTCCATCGGTTCCGGAAATGCCGGCACAGGTCCTGCCAGCTTTTTATGATACACACTGAGCATGATTTCTCTGAACACGGGAAGCGCAACCCTGCCGCCGGTTTCTTTGCGTCCAAGAGAACGGTTGTCGTCAAACCCGATACGGACGGCAATAGTGATTCCTTCATGACCGTAAGTAGAACCCACAAAGAGCGCATCCCGAAAGTCATTGGTTGTTCCGGTCTTTCCCATAACGGGGATTGGAAATGAACTTGTGTTCAGCACATGAGCCGTGCCGGTAGGGATGCGCACAATACCGCGCAGGCCTTCCTGAATGAGCGCAAGCGCATAGAGGTTGGCGGCGACCGGAGGCCTGCGATGGTCGTTACCGGCTACCGCTACGCCGGAATCGTGGACAATCTTGCGAATCACATACGGCTTTGCAGAGATGCCCGAGGCTATCGTGCGGTAGGCATTGGCCAACTCCAGCAAATTCACTTCAGATGCACCCAGCGCCGTTGTGGCGTAAGGCATGAGCGGCGTCTGAATTCCCAGCCTCCGCGCCGTCCACATAACACTGGCAATCCCGATCTCTTTGGTAATCCAAATGGCCACAGCGTTTCTGGACTGCGCCAGTGCCTCCCTAAGCGGTATCATGCCCCTGAATTGACCATCGTAGTTTACGATCCATTTTGTTTTTTGGTATCCGCTATCGGGAACACTGATGGGTTTGTCTGGAACCAGAGTATCGAGATTAAATATTCCCTTCTGAAAAGCAGCAAGATAGACAATGGGTTTCATCGCGGAACCCGGTTGCCGCAGAGATTTTGTGACGCGGTTAAAATCGCTGTAGGAGCTGGAACGGTCCTGGTAGAGTTGACGGCCACCCATCTCGGCGAGGATGCTTGCATCGCGGTTCATCAACACAACGACAGAACCCTGGATCAGCCCTTTAGCGGCCGGGTGTCGCTTCTCATAAAGCGCGAGACCGCGCTCCAGAGCATCGTTCACAATTTGCTGTACCCGGGCGTCCACTGTCGAGTAAATCTGGATTCGGCCCTGCAGGAGGTCTTCAATGCCCAGGTCGGCATGGCGGCCTTTGAGTTCCTCCAGAACATTGCCAACGACCGCATTACCCAGCGGCGCTTTGCTCTTGTGCCGTGTGACGACCTGAATCGGGCGTTGTTCCGCATCCTTCAGTATGTCGGGAGAAATGAACCCGTTGGCCGCCATAAGTGCCAGGCTTTGATTTCTCCGGTGCAAGACTCTCTCCGTGTTTTTCGCGACGGGCGCGTAGTTGCGCGGCGACTTGGCGATAGAGGCAAGCACGGCTGCCTTGTCTGCGTCATCCACGGTGAATGTAGCGAGAGGCCGGCCAAAATAATATTCCGCTGCTGCCGCAAATCCGTACTGACCATTTCCCATGTAAATCAAACTGGCGTAGCGGGCCAAAATTTCTTCCTTGGCGCGGCGTTTGGAACCGAAGTGCTCCTGCATCTTGTTTTCGACCCACAAGGACAGTCGAATCTCCTCCAGCTTCCGCACCATCATGTTGATGCTTTGTGAACCAATCAGATACGACAGTACACGGGGCAAGAGCGCGCCGTGCAGAAGTTGATCGCTGTTTTCCCGAGCGGTCATGTTTTGGAAACTCGTCATGTCTTTGAGAAAATGACACCGCACGAGTTGCTGGGTGATAGTCGATCCGCCATGCGGGAAGATCGCCTCGCTTTTCACCTCGTCCTCACGACTTAATGTTGTAAGTCTTGCTGCCAGCGTTCCGAATCTGATTTTGCTAAGAACGCGGGGAATGACGGAATAGTCAACGCCATTATGGGTGAAGAAATTCTTATCCTCGGCGGCGAGGATCGCATAACGAACAATCGGCGGGATATCTGCATAGCTGATGTTCTGCCGATACTCCCGGGCCATTTCCATGAGTGGCTGACCATTGATATCGTAAACACGGCCGATGGTAGAAAACTTAAAACGGATAAATGATTCTATGGCTGGCAGGTTGGTTCGGTCAAAATAGATGCGATATAACCCGAGCGCGACGAGCGTAGTGATCATAACGGTCGTGCAAATCAGAACGTAAATCAGGCCACGCCGCCAATGCAGTCTGCCTAATGCTGAACGGATGCAATGGAATATCCGCGCTGCCAACAGGGAACCCCACTGATAGCCCCACTCATGGCCAATAGTGTCACTATCAGTGGATTTACGATCATCACCTTCGGGTTGAAATTTCCTTTTTTTCTGTTTCTTATTTTTCTTTAACACCGGCTTGGGCCTGCTTTTTTTCACCATGGGCTAAAATTTCTTTCGTCTTCTGGTGCGCCTCTGAGAAATGTCGATCTGCGTCCTTCTTTAATTCCATTGCTTGATGCGTGGCCTCCTCAATGATCTTTTTTGCTTTCATACTGGCATCAGCACAAATATCCTTTGCATCCTTTAAAACCGCGCTTCTTTTCTCCCTGATCTCAGAGCGCAGTTCTCTTCCGGATTTCGGCGCGAGGAGAATGCCGGCCAATGCGCCTAAAGCCCCTCCGATCAATAATCCAACGAATAAATGATCCTGTGGTTTTTCATGCTCTGTCATAATAAATTTTTCCTTTCTTTCCTTCTTTTCGGCCTTGTGACCAATTGCGATCAACCCCTTACAATGAGGACGGGAATGCTTTTATCATTGTGGATAAAAAAATTAGCAAGCCCATCAGCGGATCAATCCGAGAATGCCAATG
>CAYGNV010000278.1:0-3402 GCA_964351355.1 uncultured Smithella sp. | reverse complement strand
CATTGTGTACGCGGACGATGATCGCTCCCTTCGGGCCGGAAGCAGTCAACGGCCAGGGGTTGCGCCTGCCACCATATGGCGCCATCCCAGAAACCACGCATTTCCGGAAGCTGTCTGGTGAATAGAATTTTGTAATAGGGAAGGCTCATAAATTTATCGTTTGCGGTAGCGCTAGTTTTTTGTTATTTCCCTCAACATGGATTCGAATATGCTTTTACTTCATGAAGGCGCAAAGCTCCTGAGCATCGAACTTGGCGATGAGCAGCTTGCCTTATTTGATCTTTATCAAAGCGAGCTTTTACAATGGAACGCCCGGATCAATTTAATTTCTGAAAGCACGGCCGGTGAAATTGTCACCCGCCACTTTCTGGATTCACTGACCGCCGCAAAATATATAACTTCTCCAAACACCCGGTTGATCGACATCGGCTGCGGCGCTGGTTTTCCCGGCATTCCTCTAAAAATCGCCCTGCCGTCTATACAACTTTACCTTCTGGAAACCAACCGTAAAAAGGTGTCATTTTTGAAGCATATTATCCGCGCTTTGAATCTTGACCGGACACAAACGCTTCATGACCGGACGGAAAATGTTGTCCGGACGGAAACGTGGCGGGAAAAATTCGATGTGGTGATCTCCCGGGCCGCTTTCAAATTGCCCGATTTACTGCCTTTGGGAGACTATTTTCTCGCCCCGGACGGGTTGTTGATAACTTTAAAAGGGTCGGATGTTTCCGCTGAATTGGACGCGGCCTTGACTGGTGGAAATGAACCTAAAATATATCAAGTATTTCAATATGATATAATTCTGCCGCTTTTAGGTCCGCCGCGAAAAATTATTATCTTCCAAAAGGCAAAATAACGTAAAAAAGCCTTCTAAAAAACCCTTTTTTGTGTTAGGTCTTGCACAGGTTTTTCCAAAAGGAACCTTCGGAAGACTTACACATAAATAATGAATAAAATCATATGCATCGCAAATCAAAAAGGCGGCGTCGGTAAAACGACGACAGCTATTAATTTATCCGCCTCTCTGGCCGCGGCCAATAAGAAAACGTTGCTCATTGACGCTGACTCGCAGGGCAACTCCACCAGCGGCCTCGGCATCAACAGAATGCGCTATGATAAAGCGAATTTTTATCATGCCATGATCGGGCAGGTCACACTGGATTCGGTTATTGTGCAGACGGCTCTCCCTAATCTGGAAATGATTCCGTCCAACCAGGATCTGATTGGCCTGGAAGTTGAATTTGTTCAATTGGAAGACCGCGAAGTCCGTCTGCGTCAGATATTAAAATCGCTGGACAGGGCCTACGACTTTATAGTAATTGATTGCCCGCCGTCACTTGGCTTCATGACGGTCAACGCTCTCGTCGCGGCAGACTCTTTGATTGTTCCCTTACAGTGTGAGTATTTTGCCATGGAAGGATTGGGATACTTACTCAACACCGTGAAATTAGTAAAAGCTAACTTGAATCCGGAATTAGCCTTAGGCGGCATTTTGTTGACGATGTTCGACGTGCGTAATTCATTGTCACATCGCGTGATGGAAGATGTCCGCAAACATCTGGGCAACAAGGTTTTTAAAACGATCATCCCGCGCAACGTGCGTCTTTCGGAAAGCCCCAGTCATGGTTTGCCCATCATTCTTTATGATATTAAATCGCGCGGAGCGATTGCCTATATGGAACTGGCACGGGAAATTCTTCAAGGGGGAAGATAAATGGCGCAAAAAAAAGACGCGCTGGGTAAAGGGCTTGGCGCTATTTTTTCGGATCTGCTCGACAGTGATACCGGCAAAAAAATAACGGCCAACAGCTGCGGAATTGAGGAGTTGCGTCCGAACCAATACCAGCCCCGTAAAAATTTTAACGATGAAGAACAAAAGAAACTGGTCGCTTCCATCAAGCAAAGCGGCATCATTCAGCCGATTGTTGTTCGCAAGGCTGATTCCGGATATGAAATTATCGCCGGAGAAAGACGCTGGCGCGCGGCACAAGCGGCAGGCCTGAAGGATGTGCCGATTGTTGTTCGGAAAGCCTCCGATAGGGAGGCCGCTGAATTATCTCTGGTTGAAAATCTGCTGCGTGAGGAGCTCAATCCCCTGGAAGAAGCGGACGCCTATGTCACGCTGATGGAGAAATTTAACCTCTCCCAGGAGTTAATCTCCGCCCGAGTCGGTAAAGACCGTTCGACAATCGCCAACACGGTTCGACTTTTAAAGCTGCCGGCCAAAGCCAAAACCGCCCTGATGGAAAAAAAAATCACATCGGGCCACGCCCGCAGTCTTTTAGCGCTGACGTCCCCAGAAGAACAAATGGCGGCTCTGGATATTATTTTGAAGCGGGGACTCAACGTCCGGGAAACTGAAAAGTTAATTACTAAGTTAAAACAAAAGCCTGAGGAAAAAAAGATCGTTTTTAAAGATCGTTTTATGATGGACTTGGAAAAGTCATTGACAACAAAATGTATGGCCCGGGTGCAACTTAAAGGTTCATCCAAAAAAGGCGCCATTGAAATTAACTACACCTCCATGGCTGAACTAAACCGTCTGGCGCGTTACCTTCTGGATGAATTGTAATTAAAGTCACAAAAAGGACTTATCAACAATTGTTGATAATATTGTTTATAAAAGGTTTATAATGGACTCTGTTTGGGATAAAGCCTCTAAAATCATTCAAGAAAAAGTGTCAAAGCAGAATTTTGATACCTGGATAAAACCAATCAAAATTGTGGCGATGGAAGATAAATGTGTCCAATTGGCCGTCCCCAATAAATTTTTTAAGGACTGGTTGATGGATAATTATTTGTCCATGATTAAAACCACTTTGCACGGTGTAGTCGGTATTGGTGTTGAGATTGATTTTATATTGAGTCAAGATAAAGAGAAAAAGCAGGAAGCTGCTGTATTGCCTTTCGAACAGGGCCAAAATCATCCCGGGATTGCTCCGTTTGCCCGGAATAAAAACATTTCCTATTTAAACAGCAACTATACGTTCGACCGATTTGTGATCGGCCCATCCAACCAGTTTGCTCATGCCGCCTCCATCGCCGTGGCCAAGCAGCCGGCAAAAAATTACAATCCTCTTTTTATTTACGGTGGTTCAGGTTTAGGAAAAACTCATCTACTTCATGCGATTGGTCTCATGACAAACACATCTCATCCTGATTTAAATGTCATGTATGTCTCAGCGGAAGCTTTTATGAACGAAATGATTAATTCGATCCGCTACGATCGGATGCCAAAATTTCGTGAAAAATACCGTAACATCGGCTGCCTTTTAATTGATGATATTCAATTTTTGGCAGGCAAAGACAGGACCCAGGAAGAATTTTTTCATACATTCAATACCTTGCACGATTCCGGTAAGCAGATTGTCGTCACCAGCGACAAATTTCCAAAAGATA
>CAYGNV010000277.1:0-3412 GCA_964351355.1 uncultured Smithella sp. | reverse complement strand
GTGATCATCAACTTGGTCAGACCGATTTGCGGAACAATGCCCAACAGGGACTCCAACCCGAATTCGCGGTCAATCTTATATGTCCGGCCTGCTGCCACGCTGGTCAGAATATTGTCGGCAAACGTGCGCGCCTGCTGGCAGGTTTTTTCATGGGGCAGATTCCTGAACGCCAGAATCCGAGTTGCATTGCCCGTTGACCAGGTTGGCGCAAAGGTTGTCCAGTATTTAATTGAAGAATGATATCTTTTAAAACAAATCGGTATCCATCGTTTATTAATCAATGCCACCGACCGTCAGGTTGCCGATCATCTTGTTGAATCTTGCCGGGTCATCGAGTTTCCCTCCCTCGGAAACAACTGCCATATCATACAGAAACGTCGTGTAATCCTTGAGGACATCTGCCTCCTTGTCCTTCTCGTAGATTCCCTTGATCTTCACGAGAAAGGGATGATCCATGTTCAACTCCAGAACCCGCTTGCTGGGCGGTACTTCCTGGCCGCTGGCCTTGAGGATCTTCTCCATGTAGCCGCTCATGTCATTGGCATCACCTGAGAGACAGGCGACGGAATTTTTCAAATGGGTGGAGAGTTTTACGTCCTTCACCTTCTCGCCCAGACTTGACTTAAGGAATTCAAACAGCGTGATGTATTCCTCTTTTTTCTTATCGTCCGTTTTGTCCAGATCAAGATCACCCTTCTCCGCGCTCTTGAAGGTTTTTTTCTCAAATTCATGAAGATCACGGATGACCCACTCGTCGATGGGATCCGTCATGAGGAGGACTTCGATATCCTTTTCCTTCAGCGCTTCGAGATGCGGGCTGTTGATGAGCGTGGTCAGGCTGTCGCCGGTAATATAGTAAATTTCCTTCTGGTCCGGGTTCATCCGGGCGACATAGTCTGAAAGCGAGACCCATTTGCCGTCGGATTTTGTTGTCTTGTAGCGTATCAGGCTCGCGATCTTGTCTTTGTTATCGAAATCCTGGGAGACCCCTGCCTTGAAGATATAAGCGAATTCTTTGTAGAAGGTTTCGTATTTCTCCTGCTCCATGCCGGTCAGAAGTTCCAGCACCTTCTTGACGAGGTTCTTCTTGATATTTCGAACAAGGGCGTCCTGCTGGAGGATCTCGCGGCTGACGTTGAGATTGAGATCCGGGGCGTCAACAACACCCTTCACAAAGGCGAGGTACTGGGGCATCAATTCCTTGCAGTTTTCCATAATGAATACGCGCTTGGAATAGAGCTGTATCCCGTGTTTCTGCTCATGACTGAAGAGGTCAAACGGGGCTTTGGAGGGGATGTACAAAAGGGCGCTGTATTCCGTCGTTCCTTCGAGCTTCAGGTGAAGGTGGGCCAGGGGCGGGTTCCAGTCATGGCTGATGTGCTGATAGAACTCGCTGTGTTCCTCTTCGGTGACTTCATTTTTGTCCTTCGTCCAGATGGCTTTCATAGAGTTGAGTGTCTCTTCCCGGATGACTTTTTTAGTCTTGTCCTTCTCCGGAAGGCCTTCCGCATCCAGGACCGGCTCCGTTTTTTCTACGTCCATGACAACGGGATAGCCTACAAAATCGGAGTGCCTCTTGATGATGTCGCGGATCGTCCACTCGTCGGTGAAATCCTGATCGTCCGCCTCCACTTTTTTCAGTTGCAGAGTTATGGTCGTCCCCCGGGTTTCCTTATCAAATTCTTCGATGGTGTAAGAGCCGTCTCCGGCCGATTCCCACCGGCATCCCTTGTTGCTTCCCGCGGCACGCGTCACGAGCGTGACCTTTTTGGCGACGATAAAGGCGCTGTAAAAGCCGACGCCGAACTGTCCGATCAGTTCCGGTGTGATTGCGCCCTGATTCTTTACAGCGCCCACGGCTTCCAGAAATCCTGCCGTTCCGCTCTTGGCGATGGTCCCGATATTTTCCACCACCTCGTCATAGGTCATCCCGATTCCGTTATCCGATACTTCGAGGGTATTCTTTTTCTTGTCGCGGGTAATCTTGATTTTCAGTTCCGTGTCCGTGCCCAGAATGTCGGAATCCATCTGCGCCTTGAACCGCAGCTTGTCGAGAGCATCCGATGCATTGGAAACAAGTTCCCGCAAAAAGATCTCCTTGTGTGAATACAGAGAGTTGATGATGATATTCATGAGCTGCTGAACTTCGGTTTTAAATTGATGGGTCTGCTTCTTTGCTTCCATAAGGCCTCCTGCCATATATTAATTGATTGTATTTGATATGCCGATTTTATGTACCGTCATTGCGGCCTTATATATGGTGATCATTGTCCGGTTGTCAAGGGAGTTGCCCACTAGCGCCGTTTTCGTATAACGAAAACATAGATAACCAAGTTTATCACAATCACCAGTCCGCCGAGGACATATTGTGTAGTGGCCGTAAGATTTGAGGGGTAAATCACGGGAACAATATATTGTTCAACAAAACCTTCGATATAGACACTTCTTCCGCCCAAGCGACGCAGATAATTTTCGAGCGGCGTCAGCGGACAAATCCAGCCGGTGAGTTCGATGACAGCTCCCCAGATGGCTGCAGGAAGATGCACCCAGGCTACCCAAGGCCAGCGTATGACGAGCAAACCGCCTGCGACAACAAAGGCGATGAATAACAGATGAAAAACAATGATCACATTGGCCAGCAGTGAATACAAGTTGCCTCCAACTAATCAATCGCCCCGCTCTTTTTTAAAAGATCCGCAACCGATTCGGCCAGACGGCGATATCCGGCGGCATTGGGGTGAATTAAATCTGATTTAAACGTATTATCGGCCAATATGGATGATAATGTTTCCTCAATAACGGCATCACCGGCAAGTTTGGGCAACTGGGCTGTGGACGAGCAGGCCGCCAGGCTGATGACTGCCCCAATCGCCAACCCTAGTAAAATTACTTTTTGATGCCTCTTGATACGCATACAAGAACCTCCGGCAACATAACTCGTTTTGGATATTGCGCCGCTACGGTTAACCGCATTAAAAAATGATTAGGAGTTTTTGTCAAGAAACCTTTCCTCAAAATGTTGTTTTTCATATGAATTATTTTATGCTACATATTCACCACTAACTGGAGGTAAAACCATGGACAAGCCAATGACCTATAAAGGCTATTGTGCAAAGATTGAATACAGCGGCAAAGACGAATGCCTTATTGGCCGTATTTCCGACATGAGCCATTCCATAACTTTTCATGGTGATTCCGTAAAGGAAATTAGGCAGGCCTTTGAGAAAGCCGTTGACTCTTATCTTGATCGTTGCGCCGAAAGAAACAAAGAACCGGAAACGCCCTCTGACGACCGCGCAGTTGTGCGTGTCAGTTCGGCGCTTCATAGCGTGATAGCCTTAGTCGCCAGGCACGAAAAAAAGAGTGTCAACACATGGCTTGCCGAAGTCCGCAAAAAGCCGCACGGCAAAGA
>CAYGNV010000276.1:1667-3426 GCA_964351355.1 uncultured Smithella sp. | reverse complement strand
AATCCTGTCCGGCAGAGTCTCTCGCCGCTCATGCATAACAAGGCTCTGGAGGCGATGCAGATTGACGGACATTACAGCGCATTTTGCGTGAGTGATTTAGCCCAAGCGATGACCGGAATCCGGGGCATGAATATTCGCGGCGCATCCGTCACGACTCCGTTTAAAACAGCAGTGATGGAGTATCTCGACGAGATTGACGCGGATGCAGTTGCTCTGGGCGCTGTCAATACGATCGTGAATGAACGGGGACGGCTTGCCGGCTACAACACGGATTGGCTGGGATTGATGCAGGCGTTGGAAGATAAGATACCCGTTGCGGGGGAAACTTTTGTCATCATAGGCGCAGGCGGCGCGGCGCGTGCGGCGGCTTACGGCATCAAAAAAGAAGGCGGCCGGCCCGTTATTGTCAACCGAACCCGGGACAAGGGACGGGCGCTTGCGGCACGGTTTGATTGTCCGTTTTATCCGCTTTCGACCATCGGCAAGATTCAAGCCCATGGTCTGATCAATACCACGTCCGTCGGCATGTATCCGCGGATTCATCAATCACCCGTGGACATCAAAGTGCTGGCCAATTATCAGGTTGTGGTGGATGTGATTTACAATCCCTTGAAGACCAGGCTGCTTCGGGATGCCGAGGCGCAAGGACTGAAGATTGTTTCCGGACTGGAGATGTTTGTGCGCCAGGGCGCCGGGCAATTAAAATTATGGACGGGAAAGGACGCGCCTTTGGCGCTGATGAGAAAAACCGTTCGGGAAAGGCTGGAAACGATTGAACACTGAAATAGTCATGCAAGACCATGTTGCAGCCGTTTACGTTCCCGGTTCGAAAAGTTTAACGCAAAGGGCGTTAATTGCCGCCGCGCTGGCGCAGGGACCGTCGTTGATCCGGCATGCACTCGTGGCCGAAGATACCAGGCATTTGATTGCCGGATTGCAAAAACTGGGCGCCCGCATTGAGCCGGTCGCCGAAGGTTTTGCCGTTGTCGGCACCGGCGGAGTCATTACCAACAAATGCCATAAAATATTTTTAGGAAATAATGGCACGGCGCTGCGGTTTCTCACAGCGCTGGTCTGTCTGGGACGAGGACGTTATGTGTTAACCGGCGAGGAGCGCCTGTTAGAGCGGCCGGTCGGGCCCTTGGTTTCCGCGCTTCAGGAGATGGGGGTTGCAATATCCTGTCGCAATAACTGTCCGCCGGTAGAGGTAACGGCCAACGGCCTCAAAGGCGGTAGGATTTCGCTTACGGATATTGAAAGCTCCCAGTACGTTTCCGCACTGCTTTTGTGCGGACCTTATACCGCCAAGGGTATAGAGTTGACGCTGGAAGGAAATATCGTTTCCACGCCGTATATTGATTTGACGATCGGCGTGATGAGTGATTTCGGGGCGGATATCACACGCACGGGTAACCGGCACTATCTCGTTGGGACGCAGCATATTTATTCCGGTCGCGATTATGATGTGGAAGGGGACGCCTCCAGCGCTTCCTATTTTTTTCTGGCCGCCGCGCTCACGAAAAAACAGATCCGTGTCCACGGCGTTAAAAGAGAAAGCCTGCAGGGAGATATTCGTCTGCTGGATATTCTGGAAAGACTTGGCTGCCGGATCACGGGCGGCGAGGCCTGGGTGGAAGTATCCCGGGGGCAGGATCTTGCTTCGGGCGACATGGTATTTGATATGAGTGATATGCCGGATATGGTGCCGACTCTCGGCGTTCTTGCAGCTTTCCGCAAAGGGCGGACAATGATCACAAAC
>CAYGNV010000276.1:0-1567 GCA_964351355.1 uncultured Smithella sp. | reverse complement strand
GCCGACTCTCGGCGTTCTTGCAGCTTTCCGCAAAGGGCGGACAATGATCACAAACATCGCGCATTTAAGAATCAAGGAAAGCAATCGTCTGGCGGCGATGGTGACGGAGCTTACCCGCATCGGCATCAAAGCCTCCGAACTGCCGGATGGACTGGTGATCGAAGGAGGCGCTGCGCATGCGGCGAATATTGAAACGTATAATGATCACCGGATTGCGATGAGTTTTGCTGTTGCGGGGCTGATTACGCCGGGGATTAAGGTTGCCGACAAAAAGTGTGTGGACAAATCTTTCCCCGGTTTCTGGCAGGAGCTTAAAAAAATATGAAAGTCATCCTCATCGGCTACAGGGCAACCGGAAAGTCAACGGTAGGCTTGCTTCTATCCAAAAAACTTCAAATCCCGTTTGTGGATACCGATCAGTTGATCGAGGAGAAAGCGGGCATGCCGATTAAAGGATTGGTGGCCTGCCATGGCTGGGAGACATTCCGGGAAAAAGAAACAGAGGCGATTGCTTCGCTTTGCGCCGGAAATCTTTGTGTCGTGGCCACCGGTGGCGGCGCGATCCTATCCGGGGTAAACAGGGAGTTGTTGAAAAATATGGGAACACTGATATATTTGAAAACACCCGTGGCTGATATTGTTGATCGGCTGAAACAAGACGCGCAAGCCGAACAAATCCGGCCGCGATTGACAGCCGGGAATCTTATGGAGGAGACGATTGCAGCATTGGAGGAGCGCATTCCCCTTTATGAGTCAACTGCCGATTTTACGGTGGACACGAAAGGCAAAAGTATTGCACGGGTCGGCGACGAGATTTATCAGTGCCTGCTCAAAGCGGGCATTGTATTCGAAATCGACAAAATGAAAAAATATTTTAAGAATAAATGTTAACAGGAGAATGTATGGCGGGAAATACTTTGGGCTCAGTGTTTTGCGTGACGACCTGGGGAGAATCGCACGGCGCAGCGACTGGCGCGGTCGTTGACGGCTGCCCGGCAGGCCTGGATCTGGCCGAAGCCGATATTCAGCAGGCGCTGGATCGCCGCAAACCCTCAACAGGGGTGGCCTCAACATCGCGCGAGGAAGAAGACCGTGTGGAAATTCTGTCCGGTGTGTTTGAGGGAAAAACAACCGGCACGCCGATTTCGCTCCTTATCCGTAACATCGACGCCCGGTCGTCAAATTACAACGATCTGAAAGATGTCTTCCGTCCCGGGCACGGCGATTATACTTACTATAAAAAATATGGCGTCCGCGACTGGCGCGGGGGTGGACGTGCTTCGGGCCGGGAGACCGTTGCCCGTGTTGCCGCTGGAGCCGTTGCCCAAAAAGTGATTGCTGCCGTCGGCATGGAGGTGATCGCTTATACTAAAAGCATTGGCGGGATTGAGATCAATGCCGCGGGCTTGATAGCCAGCCAGGATTTGAAAGCAAAAGTATGTCAGAGCACGCTGTATTGTCCTGACCATCGGGTTGCGGCGGCCATGGAAGAGCGGCTGGCCGCCGTCCGCAAGGAAGGCGATACGCTGGGCGGCGTGGTGGAAATTATCGTGCGGGGGTGTCCTGC
>CAYGNV010000275.1:0-3429 GCA_964351355.1 uncultured Smithella sp. | reverse complement strand
TTCTGGCCTTTTATTTCAGAAAAGTCGATATCATAGTGACGATTCTTTTGAAAAATGTTGCCGGTATCCAGATAGAGCGGTGAAATGGTTTGTCTGGCTCCTAAAAACTCGACAACGTCGGGAAGCGTCTTGACGCCATAAACATGGATGCCTTCCACCATGGCCGCTTCAGCAGCGTTTTCTTCCGGCACGAAAACCGATTTCATGCCCAGCTCCCTGGCTTTAAAGGTCGCCGGCAATACGCCCCGAACACCTTTAATACTGCCGTCGAGCGACAACTCGCCGATAAAAAAGCAGCCCTGAAGGGCGGTTTCTTCGATCAACCCCTCCGCGGCCAGAATGCCTACCGCAATCGGCAGATCAAAGCCAGTTCCCTCTTTCCGAATATCAGCAGGCGCCAGATTAACGGTAACGTGAGACCGCGGAAAACGGTAACCGGAATTTTTGATGGCGGCCTTGATCCTGTCGCGACTTTCTTTCACAGAAGCGTCAGGGAGGCCGACCGTGGCAAATTGCGGCAAACCCTGGGAAATATCCACTTCCACCGATACAGGGTATGATTCCATACCGATAACGCTCATACCGAACACTTTTATGAACACTATATTTTCTCCGAGGAAAAATTTACGATGAAATTTAATAGCTAATTGCCGTATATATATCAAGTTTTTAATTTACTTAAAAACATTTTCGACTTTCTTGACTCATTTTGGGCGCTGTGCTAGGGTCTCTGCAAATTGTTTAGACTCACATAATTCAAGCATACTAAAGTCAGTAGCCGCCATGAAAAAGCTATCCCATGTTAATGATGCAGGTCAGGTACAAATGGTGGATGTAACGGACAAGGACAAGACCGTCCGAAAGGCAACGGCCCGCGGCAGAGTCATCATGAAAAGCAGCACTCTTCAGCTTTTGGAAGAAGGCCGGGTGGCTAAAGGCAATGTGCTGACCACCGCCAAAATCGCGGGTATCATGGCGGCAAAAAAAACCGGCGAACTTATCCCCTTATGTCATCCGCTGGTACTGACGGGTGTTGATATTGTCTTTGAAATCGACCGCCTAAACTCGCAGGTGATCATTGAAACGCAGGTCCGGACGGTCGGTCAAACCGGCGTGGAAATGGAAGCGCTGACGGCAACCAGTATTGCCGCACTGACCATTTACGATATGTGTAAAGCCGTAGATAAAGAAATAATCATCAGTGATATTATGCTTCTGAAGAAAAGCGGCGGCAAAAGCGGCCCCTTTACCAGAAAATTATCAGAAAAATCCGGAGATCATGCGTGAGTCAGGTTTTTAAAATTAAGAAAGCCTTCAGGATTCCCTTTATCAGCGTCGTGACGCTTTTATTTGTTCTGCTGGCACTCAGTTTTTTCGATGGACAACCCTGGGAACAAATTTTAATCGCGGCTATATGCGTTGTCACGCTGGTTATTGCCATAGAGACAGGTGAAAGGGAGTTTGCCGTTTCCGAAAACGGGTTACGCATTAAAAAATTTTTCCGCACGAAAGATTTTACCTGGGCGGAAATCACGCATCTGGGTGTCGTCATCATGCGCAATAAGGCTTACTTTCTTCTGACCACGACCAACGGGTTTTATGTGTTTTCCAATCTTCTGCAAAATCATACGCTCCTGATCCGCCATCTGGCAGACAAGCTTGGCGATGAGAAAGTGGAGGCGGAAGTCAAAAGCTATCTCGATGATCCAGTCGAACGGGCATCCCTGGTTGTTTTGACCTGGATTGCCCTGATTATGATTATCGCCATTATCCTGACCAAATTGATAACATTGTAATTTCCTTTCGTCGTTTTGAGCAGCAAAAATATTGAAGTGAATAGTTATTTGAAAAAATGGATTCAAAAGCAGGAGTTTCATGGCCATGAGAGCAAAAGATCGGAATAAGACGGCAACCGGCATCGACGTCCAGGAAACGTGTTTCACGGTCGTCGAAGAAATATTGGAAAAAAACTTGGATGATCTGGCTACGGTCTTATCCGTTTCCGACAATGGCAAAAGTAAACTTCACGAGGAAGTCATGGCCATGGTGGAAAAAGGTCTGTTCAAAATCGCCCTGCGTCGTTCCAGCTATGTCAAAAGTACAGCGGCGGCGTTTCTGGGCATCAACCGCAATACGTTTACCGATAAGATGGTCAAATTGGGCATCGACTGCGAAAAAATCAAGTAGGTTTCCCAATGATTTACGAAAAAATGTTTCATGAGTTGAAAACGCTTCTATGTTTCATCGCCCATTGCCGTATTTTTATCGGCCGTCACCCGGCTCATGTTCCAGCCCCCGCAATAATCTTTTTCCCGTTTCTTCCTGATCAGTTCAATTGCGGTTTTGCCGGGTTAATGACGTGCCGCCTACAGGACAAACCGTTAGATACAACAGCCGATCTTACAGTCGCCGCCCTTTGGGTTAAGATAAAAAGCGCCGGTTTGCAGACCGTCTTTGCCGGGGAAAATAACGCAATCCGTTACTTAAACGGTACGGAAACCATCCAGGCCATAGGCATATCCGTTCTAGAACTCAAACGAGAGGACGCGCAGGAATTTCTTTTCTTTCACCAGGACAGGACAGCAGCATTATCCCGCATCACCGAGGAAATGAAGCAATTTCTGGCGGATGAGGAGAAAAGGCTGGAAGGCCAAGCCGCAGCCATTTTGTCGGTCGATCTGGAAACAGTCAACAGCCGGATGACTCTGCTTAAAGACATCTGCTGGATGCTGGAAAAAGACATTCTGTCTCATCTGCAAAAAGTGCTCGCACTGGCTGGCGCTCAGAAAAACAGCAATGTCCAGCCCGCCGCCTTCCGCAAATACCGCAAACTCAACCTGCTCTTAAATGCACTGGACCGCCTGGAAGTCAGGGGAAGAGACTCGGCGGGCATTCAACTGAGCTTCACGCTGAAGAATGAAAAAGCAATGGAAGCGGTGGTTCAGCAGATCCGGGGAAGCGGATTAGCCGATGATTTTCAGCGGCGGACACAAATAGGCGACCTGATCAATCAGTCCATTTTCATTTCGACCGGTACAGCCGGCTTTTCCGCCGGCATCAGCGTGACGTTCACCTATAAAACATTTTCCATTGTCGGAGAACTGGGATGCAATGTTGCCGACTTGAGAAACTCCATTCAAGCTGACCGGATCCTGCAATATTTTGCCGCACAAGAAACGACTTGTGAAACAGCCCTGACGCATACCCGCTGGGCTTCTGTCGGCTCCATCACGGAAGAAAATTGTCACCCGGTGAATAATTTTACAACCAATCATTCGTCATCCGCCTGTCCCTCGTCTTTCGGCGCTGAGACGCAAATCCATGTGGTCTTAAACGGAGATATCGACAACTACACGGATTTGCGGAAAGCGTTGGAAGCTGACGGCGAAATGATCGCCCCGCTGGTCACCACCGACACCAAAATCATTC
>CAYGNV010000274.1:0-3435 GCA_964351355.1 uncultured Smithella sp. | reverse complement strand
ATGATCCCCAGGATCAACAGCACAGCGACGACCTCGATCATGGTGAAGCCGGCATTTCCGATAGTTTTTCTGCGGATTTGCTTCATACGTGCTCTCCCTGGCGCACCCAGGCGATAACAGCCTTGGGTCAACGGAATGGGTTTCTCCCGATTAGGTGGAAGTATAGGAAACGCGGTCTTGTATGTCAAGGGAATCTTGGACGGCGGCAAAAAGCTCCTTGACTTTTCCCTCCATTTCGTGCTTGTCATTACATCGAATTTCTCTTTGCCTTTGCAACAGAACCGATCGTTTACGGACAAGGGGGAACCCCTATTAAAGATCAAACCAAGACAAAGCAGGCACTGATCCAGGAACTGGCTTCTCTAAGACAGCGAATTTCCGAGCAGGAGCAGCAACGCCTCGAACACACCCAGGTGGAAGAAGCGCTCATAAAATCGGAAGAAACATTAAGACTGATCACGGAAAATATGGCGGACTGTATCGCTTTAGTGGATGCGAATGGCGTCTATCAATACGTTACGCCCTCCTACAAAAAAACACTTGGATATGACCCCGAAGATCTCATAGGCCTTACAGGATTCAGCCTTGTCCATCCGGATGATCTGGAAAGGATTACTCGGCTTGTCCTGGAAGGTATGGAGCACGGGCGGAACGAAGTAAGCTACGAAGTAAGGGCCCGCCATAAGGATGGCCACGATGTTCCCCTCGAAACCAGAGTGTGGTCATTGAAAGATCTACAGGGGAAAATTGAGGGAGGTGTCGTTTGCTCTCGGGATATTACTCGCCGTCGGCAATTAGAGCAGGGGCAACGGGAGATCGAGGAGCGGTATCGGGCCTTGGTGGAGAACGCGACTGACCTCGTTTTTAGATTGGACGACGCCGGGCGCTTCACCTTTGTCAATCCGGCGGCAGTCCGCATTGTTGGGTACGAGGAAAAGGAGCTTATCGGAAAGAATTATGCAACATTGATCCGACCGGACATGCGCGAGGAGGCCATGAAGTTCTTTGGCTGCCAGTTCGTGAAGGGGATTCCCAATACCTACTCCGAATTTCCCATTATCTTGAAAGACGGCCGCGAGCTTTGGGTCGGGCAAAACACCCAGTTGATCTTTCGGGACGGCAAGGTGATCGCTTTGCAGGCAGTGGCCCGCGACATCACGGAGCGCAAGCAGGCGGGGGAATATCTGCGAAAGAGCGAAGAAAGATACCGCACGATCCTGGAAGATATTGACGAGGGCTATTTTGAAACTGATCTGAAAGGCAGATTCACCTTTGTCAATGATGCTCAGTGCCGGGATTTGGGCTATCCCCGCGAGGAAATCATCGGCATGAACTACCGGCTATATAGTGATGAAGCAACAGCGAAGCAATTATATGATATTTTTAATAGTATCTATAATACGGGACTGCCGGTTAAACGCATTCCGGGGCAATTTATATCCAAGGACGGGAGTCGGCATTTTAACGAATTGTCGGCATCCCTTGTTCGAGACGTAAAAGGCAAGCCGATCGGATTCCGGGGTGTTTCTCGTGATGTCACCGAGCGCAAGCAGGCCGAGGAGGCGCTTCAGGAGAGCGAAAAGAGATACCAGGAGCTCAGCATTGTTGATGAGCTTACCCAGTGCTACAATTCCCGGCATTTTTACGCTCAACTTAAAATCGAATTAGAGCGATCGAACCGGTATGAACTGCCTTTAACCCTCCTGCTGCTCGATATCGACGATTTCAAGATATTCAACGATGCTTACGGCCATGTCGAGGGGGACCGGGTTTTGACGCGACTCGGCCAGGTGGTGAAACGATGCCTGCGGGAGACTGATTCCGGTTATCGTTACGGCGGCGAGGAATTTACCATTCTGCTGCCCATGACCACCAGCGCGGACGGCGCATTCACCGCGGAAAGAATCCGGACGGAGCTCCGGAAGGAGATTTTCTCCCCGGCGCCGGGTCGGGACATCCATGTGACAGTGAGCATAGGGCTTGGGCAGTACAAGCCGCAGGAGGACATGAAGGCTTTCGTGCACCGGGTTGATCAGCTCATGTACCAGGGGAAAAAGAACGGGAAAAACAGGGTTTATTGTGAGTCGTAACCGACGATACGGCGGGTAATCATCACGTCTTTCTGCTGCCGGATCCTGGAATCCGGCTCTCACAGGGAACGCCAGTCTGGCAAAGACCGCACCCGGCATACAATCCCATGTAGCCGGGTCCATGGGCGCCTTCCATCCACGGTTTCTGTTTATCGAACAAGATATGGAGACATTTGGCCTTGTCGTGACCTTTTTCAGTGAGCGCATCGCCGGGGCAGCGCCGGATGCATGCCCCGCACTTTCCTGTGGTGTAGAAAAGACAATTTGCCAGATGATGCGCGTAGGGTCTGGGCGAGGGCGCAAGCGTCAGGTCTGTAACCACGCTTCCACATCGCATGGCCATCCCTTTGGGTGTAATGAACCCGTCATTCAGGCTGAAGGTTCCCAACCCGGCGGCGTAGGCTATATGCCTTTGGGACCATCTCGAGGCAAGGTCGTCGGGCGGCGTGAAAATTTCATAGTATGGCGACAGTTCGGGCGCCAGGGCATGAACGCCGAACTGTTCTAGCACAAAAACCAGATGGCGGGAAAGTTCGATGATGAAATTCTGACCCTGCCAGCGGGTATGGTTCCAGCGGAGAGAAGGGCCTTCTGTTTCCCGTGCGTTCATGGCCTTTGTCTTGCGGTTTATGGGCAAAACGAAAGAAATAACGCTGACGCTGCTGATCTCAGGGGATTCCTCTTTTAATTTTTCCGCAAGATATTTGGTGAGGATTTCTCGTGGCGTAAAATGTTGTTTGTGAACCCATTGCTTGTAATCATTAAAAAGCGCATCATTTCCGTCGGCAAAACCGATCAGTGGCGTTTCAAAAATCAGATCGTTTCCGAATGCCTCTAACTGATTGAAGGGGCTTGTGCGCACAAACTTTTTTATGACATTCTCGATGAATCGATTTGGATTTGATTCGAAGCGATTCTTTGTTCGGTTGTCCACGGGAAAACTTACCACGGGCTGTGCCTTCTTTTCATCAGGATATAATTGCCTTTACAGCAGGGTTAACTTGTTATATTTATAATTTTAGCCTGTCAATGATCTTTTTATCTCAAAATTGAAAAACTGCTGACCGAATAAATGGAACACTCTAATATTCCGTTCTATCGAACTTTTGCCCCTATTTTAGGCTCGCGGTCAAATCCCAGCAGCGTCAGCCCGTCAACGCCGTCCGTTGCCAACAGCATGCCATGTGATTCCACGCCCATGAGCTTGGCCGGTTTCAGATTGGCCACAACAATAATGGATTTGCCGACAAGGTCTTCCGGCTTATAATCCTTGCCGATTCCCGCAACAATGCTCCGCTCTTCTCCGATATCGATCCGCAGCTTAACCAGCTTTTTGGATTTGGGG
>CAYGNV010000273.1:0-3443 GCA_964351355.1 uncultured Smithella sp. | reverse complement strand
CTGGACGTAGCTGACTTTCGGACAGGTGGCGTCAATGATTTTAACGCCGCTTTCCTTAATTTTTTTTCTTTCGTCAGGCGCAATGCCGTGCGCCCGGATAACCAGAACAGCCTGATGCTTGTCCGGGATGTCATCCGGATGACGGATGTCTGTAATGCCTCGATTTTTTAAGAGTTCAATGGTTTGCGGATTGTGGATCAGGGGACCGTAGGTGTAGATTCGCCTGCCCATTTCATGTTGGGCAACGTCCAGGACCGCATCCACCGCCCGGCGCACGCCCATGCAAAACCCGGCTGTTTTGGCCAGTTTGATTTCCATTTAGTCCGTTTTTCGCGCTAATATCAAAAATTCTTTATTGCCTGCCGGTCCTAAAAGAGAGGAGTCGCAGGTTCCTTCCACATTCAACTGTTGGGATTGACAAAATGAGACGATTTCCCCGACCACCCGATTATGAACCGCCGCATCTTCCACCACGCCGTTTTTACCGACCTCATCCCTTTGCGCTTCAAACTGCGGTTTGATCAATGCGAGAATCCGGGCGTGATCTGCAAGGAGCGGCAGCACGGCGGGGATAACGGTTTTGAGCGAAATAAAAGAGACGTCAATGGTAGCCAGCGTTGGTTTTTCAGTGAGATCAGAGCCGTTGTAGTGGCGGATATTGGTGCGTTCGATGACGACCACTCGCGGATCTTCGCGCAGTTTCCACGCCAGTTGGCCGTAGCCGACATCCACGGCAAACACCTTACGCGCACCTGCCTGCAGCAGGCAGTCGGTGAAACCGCCCGTGGATGCCCCGGCATCCAGAACGACTTCACCTGTCACATCCAACGCGAAATGCGTAAGCGCTCCTTTCAATTTCAAACCGCCACGGCTGACGTAGGGATTATCGTCGCCCTTCATGTGCACTTCGGCGTCAACAGGCACCAGTGTATCGGCCTTATACAGGCAGACATCATTTACTTTCACGGCCCGGGCCAGAATAAATGCCTGCGCTTTTTGAATGGTCGGTGCGAAACCGCGTGACACGAGCAATTTATCTAAACGAATTTTTTCCATATCATGGGTGTCCCTCTCTTTCCCCCATCACTTTTGGCCTTTTTTCTGGATTTCCTCATCTCTTAATACTTTGCGGAGGATCTTCCCCGCTGCAGACTGGGGCAGAGATGTCCTGAATTCGATTTCTTTCGGCACCTTGTAAGGGGCCATTTTTTCTTTACAAAAAGTGATAATTTCTTCCGCCGTTACGATCGCCCCGTCTCTAGCTACGACAAAAGCCTTAACCGTTTCCCCCCGATAGGCGTCAGGTACGCCAACCGTTACAACATCCTTAATTTTCGGATGGCGGTAGATGACTTCATCGACTTCCCGTGGATAAATATTAAAACCGCCGGCAATGATCATGTCTTTTTTGCGATCTACAATGAACAGGAAGCCGTCTTCATCCTGGACGGCAATATCCCCCGTGTGGAGCCAGCCGTCAACAAGCTGCCCCGCCGTTTCTCCGGGATTGTTCCAATACTCCTTCATCACAGAGGGCCCTTTCAGAAGCATTTCTCCCGGTTGTCCCCGGGGAACGTCTGTCACGCCATCCACAATATCAACAAGACGAATATCGTTATCCGGTGCGGGAAGGCCAATGCTGCCAGCCTTTTTCTTTCCCAGGATGGGGTTCACGACCCCCAGGCCTGCCGATTCACTCATTCCCCAGGCTTCTGTAATGAATACGCCCATATCCCGAAGCCGATCAATCAATTCCACCGGACAGGGAGCGGCTCCGGAATTGACAATGTGTATCCGCCGGCCCAGATCGGCCTCTTTAATCCGGGGATGATTGACCAGAGCAGTCAGCATGGTCGGCACAGCCGGGAAATAAGTAATTTCTCCTATTTTAATAATTAGATCAATGACTTCATTCGCCTGAAAGCGGGGAACCAGAATCTGAGTTACGCAGTTGAAAAGCGACCAGTTGGCAATGAGGTTCCCATAAACATGATAAAGCGGAATAATAATCATCGACGATCGTCTTTCCGGGGGAATGAATTGCATGATCGGGAACATTCGCGGCGATGTCTGGAACACTGCCGCTACCAGATTGGCATGGGTCAGAACCGCCCCTTTGGGAATACCCGTTGTGCCGCCGGTAAACTGAATGACGGCAGGGTCTTCCGCCTCAACGGAAACTCTGGGCCGCCGCAGATCGGTACAGTTTTCCAGGAGGACGGCAAAAGAATACCATCCTGCACCAAGGTCACCCGTTACGCCCGGGCTCTTTTCCTTCGCATATTCCATGCGGTTCGTCAAAATGACACGGGCAACAGGGATTTCGCGGCAAAGTTCCCGGATGAGCGGCTGGGCCTCGTTCAGGGTAAAAAGCGTGCTCAAGCCCGTATTCTCCACGATCATGGAAAGCTCTTCTTTCGGGTAGGCGGGATTGAGATTCACCACAATCGCTCCCAGGGAAAGAGCCGCATAATAGGCAATCAGATACTGGGGGCAGTTGGGTAGATGAACCCCAACCCGGTCACCCTTCACGACGCCAATAGCGGCCAGGGCATTGGCCATTCTGATCACTAAGGCGCGAAAATCGCGGAAAGAGATCTCCGCCCCTTCATAGTAGATGGCTGCCTTGTCCGGCAAAGCATTCGCCGGAATCTGCAGCAGCTCAGGGACGGCAATCTGGGGATAACGAATGGTTGCGGGAACGTTGTAATCGTAATATCGATGCCAAAACCTTTCAAACATAATTCTCCTTTAATTCGGGGGACACAACACTTAATTCAGCTTTCTTGTTTTTTCTTAGGTCCGGGCTTTTTCCGCCGTAACAAACGCCCTGTCAGTTTTTCAATTTTTTTTACAAAATTGTGATCACCTGCCGGTCGTCCGGTTTTTGTCGCTTTCCTCACGCTATGGACGTCATCCATTCCCTCAATCTGTTCACCCAGATAGGTCCGCCAATCTTTTACCAGGCCATATAAATTTCTGCTGCTAACCAAAACATCTTTCTTAATATCGCCAACGTGATAGGCCGCACTGGACCAATTATACTGCCAAGCATGCTTGACCATACCCGCAACGACAGGATTATTCTCGACATACCGCACGGCAGCCAGCAAATGACGTTCGTCAAGCACACAGGAACCAAATCGGCCTTGAAATAAATACCCCCGAACATTATCACTGAAATTCATCATGCGGGTGTATCGTTTATGGGCTTCACCAAATCCCCGGGCAAACGATGTTTCAGTGTGCGGTACGGCGATAAAATGAACGTGATTGGTCATCAGGCACCAGGCAAAAATTTCTATTTCACATCGCTGGGATTCTTCTTTGATGAACTGTAAATACTGATTCCTGTCATGGTCGCTATGAAAGATTTCCATAGAACGAACACCGCGCTGTGTAATGTGATGCGGATAATCTACGGCAACTATTCTTGATATTCT
>CAYGNV010000272.1:0-3448 GCA_964351355.1 uncultured Smithella sp. | reverse complement strand
TGGACAAATTCCTCTGTCGGTAAGGTTAAAATCGTTGTCTTGGCCTGCATGAAATTCTCCTATAGTTTAAGTCCTACCCATACGGGCTCTTTCGAAAGCCTGCTCTTTGTTGCAGCCCTGAGGGTTTGTGTCAAATCATCCGTCCGGATTTCGCGGCCGCCAATTCCCGCAATAAAATTCTGGACAACGGGCAGGGCGCCTGTCCCCGCAAGATGTTCATAAAGCGCGGACTTTAAATCCGATGCCAGCGCGCCTTCATAACCGTAACTGAGCGCCTTTTCAAAAACGATGACGCCTTTTTTCCCTTTCAGCGCATTGGCCAGCGCCTTATCCGGGAAGGGCCGGTAAAAACGAATACCCATAACGCCCACGTTGATGCCTTCTTTCCTTAACGCATCAATGGAAACCCTTAACTGATATGTTAATGACCCGAGACCCACGGCAATATATTCCGCATCATCACACCGGTAAGGCTCCAGGTAATGGTCGCCGCCCCTGCCGAATATTTCGGCAAATCTTTTTTCGCCTTCTGCGGCAACGTCAAGCGATGTTCTGAGTTCTTCCTGAAGCAGATACCGTATCTCCATATAGCCGTGGGCCATTTCACCGCGGATATCCATGCGCACGTCAGGAAGAGTCACTGTGTTGAGACTGGCAGGCTCCTCAGGGTTAAGCGCATAGTCCGGCCGAAATGGCGGCAGAAATGCATCTACCTTTTCCTGCTGGGGCACTTCAAACGGCATATAAGTGTGAGAAAGGATAAACCCGTCATAGCAGACCATAATCGGGACGCTCACCTTCTCGGCCAGCCAGTAGGCTTTGATGACCGAATCAAGAATCTGCTGGTGGTCACAGCAATACATTTGTATCCAGCCGGTATCGCGCTGTGAAATCGAGTCCTGATGGTCATTCCAGATATTCCATGGAGCGCCTACGGCCCGGTTGACAACACACATCACCAGGGGAAGCCTCGCGCCTGCCGCCCAGTGTATCTGTTCGTGCATGTAGAGAAGCCCGTTTGCGCTTGTTGCGGTGAAAGTCCTTGCGCCGGCCGAGGCTGCGGCTATGCACACGGCCAGGGCGGAATGTTCGCTCTCTACGGGAACGTATTCGGCCTTCATCGAACCTTCTTCAACATACTCGGAAAGTTTTTCTGTTACAGGGGTCTGCGGTGTGATGGGATAGGCCGCTATGACATTGGCACGGCAAAGCCTGACGCCCAGAGCTGCTGCAACATTTCCGCTTTCTATAATATACATGGCGCCTACTCCTTGTCCTTGTCTTCTTCTGTGAATTGCGCCTCGTCCACCATGGTAATGGCCTTGGTCGGACATTCTTCGGCGCAGATGCCGCAGCCCTTGCAGTATTCCAGGTCGATTTTCGGCGGTATCGTTCTGGAGATAACAACATCCGGACAAAACAGCCAGCAGATGAAACAGGCCTCGGTATTCCTCTTGCAGGGAATGCAGAGGCTTTTGTTCAATACCGGCCGCTCAACCCGCCATGAACCCGTCCTTCCGCCGTCCCCCGGCCCGTTTTCACTGTGCGACGTTTTTCTTCGATAATTTCGAGTGCCCATTTTCAACCTCTTACCCGAGTTCGTTCAAAGGCAATCTTTGCAGCCAATGAATTCTTTTCAGGCTTTTGTGTGCGAAATTCTTCTTCAATGCCCTTGATCAGGACATCAATTCCCAGAAGGCTTGTGGCTTTTTCCAGAGACCCGATGATCCCGGTATTGACCATGCCGTGAGGAAGACCTGCCTCAACCGATATGGCCGTAATATTTGCGGTTGCAAGCCTGTATCCTTTAAAGTTATAGGATTCAAAAGCCTTCGGTGTGTTTAAAACGATGATTCCGCCGGGCTTGAGACCGGAAGTGACATCCACCTCTTTCAGCAGCAGGTAGTCAAGAACCACAATGATGTCCGGTGTCTCGATGGGCGACAAATCATATATTTTCTCCCTGGATATCTTCAGGGATGTCATGACCGGCGCGCCCCTGCGCTCCGTGCCAAATGTTGGAGCCATCACCACTCCTAAATAACCGGAGACGAAAGCGGCGCCGGCAACAATCTTTGCCGCTGTTATGGCGCCCTGACCGCCCCGACCATGCCAGCGGATTTCAATATAATTTTTGCTCATTTAAAACTCCAAATGTTAAAAGTGGCCATAGGCGATGGGCTATAGGCGATAGGCGGGGATGCTTTTCTTGTCCCTTTAGCTTTGAACCTTGAACCTTGAACCTTGAACCTTAAACCTTTTTTCGGTCTTTCCTCTTCTTTATACCCACCACAACCGCAACAATCAACAATACAACAATTCCGATACCTGCCAGCGCAAGCAGCGTTGGCGTTGTCGCCCGCGATACCAAATTGACGGGATTCCAACTTGGCTTTTCCACAATGCGCCCGAGCTTGCCTTTGTATTTTTCCGGGATGTCCGGAATACCGTTGCCGTCCATATCCGGGAAAGACCGGACATATTGAACTACGCCCTGCCATTGTTTAAGTTCCTGAATGCCCGGCTGCGATTTGTTACCATCAATCAATGCGGCCGACAGCTTTTCAATGGGCGCGCCGTTTTTATCTTTGGGCACGATGTCTAACAGAGAATAGGTGAATTTACCAACCATATTTAAAAAAGTTGCATTGTAGATGTTGGCAGCCACCCGGTAAAGCTTTTTATTGGATTGATCGTAGTCGAGCGGCGCAAAACCGGTTTCTTTGTCGCCTATCTCAATCTGGGTCACGCGGTCGAAAATCATCCGGTGCGGGTTATAGGTGAAGTGCAAGCCTGAGATTTGTAAATAGTAGTCATCGTTTTTAAGCGGCCTCACGCTGGTCAGAATTTCCAGCGCCCTTTTGATTTCATAGCCATAAAGATAGAAGCTGATCAGCGGATAACCCATTGTGTCGTCGGCGCCGATGCCCAGAGGAATGGTGCGGAATAAATCGCCTACGGTGATCTTTCCGGTTTTCCCCGCCACCAGATTGTCACGGATGACGCCGTTGGATTCGACGGCGACCACCACGCGGCTTGACGGATCATTTGGATCCGAATCCGCCTGATTGACCGTCCAGCGGATGGCATCGGCCAGCAGATTGCCGAGCGGTGACTCCTCGGCTGTGTTTGTTAAATCCCATTTGGTTTCCGCAATCACTTTATCATAAGAAAGATTCAGAGCCCCCAGCAGCCGCGAATCGACGGTTTTCTTAAATGAATCGATTAGGGACTGAATTGGTTTATCACCCGCAATGGCACTGTTGATGACGACGGGAGTGTATTTTTTTAAGCTGACCTTGCCGTCGTTTATGGCCAAATCCAGAACGCCCACTTGCCTGCCGTAGCACCAGGCCTGAACGATCAGCGTTGAGCCCACGGTAATCGGCTGATCCAATTTTGTGTGTGTATGTCCGCTGATAATAATATCAATGCCCGGGACTTTTTG
>CAYGNV010000271.1:0-3517 GCA_964351355.1 uncultured Smithella sp. | reverse complement strand
AGCCGGAGCTTGGGAGCTAGACGACTGTCATCACTTTGATCCCAGATCATTTACGCATCAGCTCTACCAGCTCCAGTGCCCGCCGCATATTCAATTGCGCCGATTGCAGTCCATCGTTTTCAGCCGCTGTGTATTTTCCAAACCTTCAATCATATTTTCTGTTCGTCACCTCGTATTTCCTTGACTATTATTTTCTATTGATTTACTTTAACCCGTAACATTTTAAAATATTGGAATAAAGCAAGATTGGCTGGTTGTTATGACAACAAAAACGCAAACACTGAAATTATTGAAAAGCAGCTACCCTTATCTTGCCAATGAATTTGGTGTGGCAAAGATTGGCATTTTCGGTTCTGTGGCAAAGGAAACCAACACCGAGACCAGCGATGTTGATATTGTTGTCGAGTTTCAAAAACCAATTGGCTTGAAATTTATCGATCTTAGCGATTATCTGGAAAGCCTTCTTCAAACAAGGGTCGATCTGTTAACGCAGGATGGAATTGAAAATATTCGAATCAAGAACATCGCTGATGATATAAAAAGGAACATCATCTATGTCTAAGCGAAGTGAAAATGATTTACTTCAAGACATTTCAGAAAGCATCGAAAGAATTACTTCCTACACGGAAAATACCCATTACGAACAATTTAAAAAAGACTTTAAGACTCAGGATGCCGTTGCGAGAAATATAGAAATTATGGGAGAAGCGGTTAAGCTGCTTCCAGAAGCAATAAAGTCGCAATATTCTGATATCCCCTGGAAAAATATTGCCGGCACAAGAGACAAACTAATCCATGATTATTTTGGCATGAACATAGACATTGTTTGGGATATTGTCTTGAACGAAATTCCGGATTTGCGTTCAAAGATAAAAAACATCATCAATCGTTAAATCAGATTAAATCACTTTTGAACTAGTCGAACCAGCTCCAGTGCCCGCCGCATAATCAGCCGTGCAGACTGAAGGCCCAGTTCGTCGTTTTCTATACCCAGCTTGACCTGCGGATCGAAGTCGCCTGATCCCAGGGGGCTCGCGTAGGCCGATGCGCCCAGGGGGCTTACGCCTTTATGGACGCTTGCGGGAATCATCTCGAGCCCCAGAAATGTGGTGATATGCGACAGATGCGTGAGTTCCAATCCGCCCTGGCGAAGCCAGGAGACGGCCATGCTCACGCCGATTTTATTTTTCATGTGGCCAGCCGTCAGATTGCCGAAGACAAACACGCGAAACCGGTCGATCATCGCCGCCATCCGCGCCGAGGTTCGCATGAAATAGACGGGGCTCGCCAGCACGAGAATGTCTGCCGCCTCAGCTTTTTCAAAGACAACCTGGGCGTCATCCTTGATGGAGCAGTATTTGCCCGGCATCTGTTTGGTCAGACAGAAATTGCAGTGGATGCAATCCCGAATTTTCAAGCCGGAAAGATGGACAATGTCACACTCGACATTTTTCGAAGGCAGGCTTTCAATCGCGCGATTGAGCAACGCTTCAACATTGCCTTTTTTAACCGGGCTGCCAGAGATGCCTAAAATTTTGTACGTCATATGGCTTTCCTGTTTTTTCAGTCGTGCTGCACATAGATTAGCTTGCTGGTGTCAAAACCCGATGCGGCCGCTTTAGCAATCAGACGTTTTTTGATTTCTTCATCAAGGCGCGGGTTTCTGGCCAGAATCCACAGATAGGATTTGTCTGGGCCGCAGACCAACACATAGGAATAGTTTTGCTGATCCAGTTCAAGAATCACGTAAGACCCGTAAAACGGTCCGAAGAAGGAAACTTTCAGAAATCCCTGATTCGGGTGATTAACAAAATATGCCTTGCCTTCGGCTTCCTTCCATTTGCTTTCTTTGGCCAAGTAACCACGGTTAAGGACACGGACGCCCCCGTCTTCACGTACGCTATACTCGGCCGTTACACGGGTTAATCCCCGTTCAAAAGAATGATCCAGCCGGGCAATTTCATGCCACTTTCCCATATACCTCTCAACCTGAAAACGATCGACCGGTTTCACGCCATCCGGTATTCCGACGCAACCCACAACCAACAAAGCAAAAATAATGGTAAATTTTTTCATATTCAGATCGTCCTTCCCCTTTACAATTCATTGCCGATGGCTTAGTTTAATCGAAAGTATTTTAAAATCAAAGGAGGAAATATGAAGCTGAGCGAATATTTTGACAAAGCGGATGGATTTGGCGTTCTTGCCACGGCGGATCAAAACGGGAAGGTTGACGCGGCCATCTACGGAAGACCACATTTTATGGACGAAGAAACCGTTGCCTTCATTGCCGCAGATAAACTGACCCATGCCAATCTGCAAGTTAATCCTCACGCCGTCTATATCTTCAAGGAAGCAGGACATTATGAAGGACGCAGGCTCTATATAACCAAGTTGCGAGAGGAAAAAGACAGCCCGCTGATTGAGGAAATTCGCCGCAAAAAATATCCAGAAGTGGAAGGTAAACACAAAAGCGGCGCCAAGTTCCTGATCTATTTCCACCTGGATAAAGTCCTGCCGCTGATAGGCAGTGGAGAATAATAGGCACCTTAGGGGCGCGACGTGTGATCTCGAGCCACCTTGCTTTTTTCAGCACGTCGGCTGGCGGCTATTACGGATTCTATGAAGACGAAAAACTCCTTGAGGCAGTCCATATAAGCTGGCACATCGGGCGATTGCCTCTGAAATTTTAAAATACACTGTTTAAAAATATTACTTGACAAACATTCCCCAGTTATGGAAAATAGTTTCCAAGAAGGAATATATGATCGTTTAATTAAGTACATATAATTATTATGTTTGTTAAAATTTGTTAACGAAATTTAGTATCATTGGTATCCTACCATGAAACAAAAACCAGCCCTTGTAGAATCGGAAATCGGAAAAAGGATCAAGTCAGCTCGAAGCAAGAAACGCATCACACTGGAGAGCCTTGCTCTGATGACAGGTTTCACCAAAGGGTATTTATCTAAAGTGGAAAAATCCCCCAAAGCGCCCCCTGTTTCCACGCTCGGGAAAATCGCCCGCGCCCTCGACGCCACTATTTCCAGCCTCCTGGGAGAAGAAAGCCCGGCCACCTCCATCTGCCTTGTAAAAAAAGGGGAGCGGGTCTCGATCACAAGGGACCGCGCAAATTTCGAGTATTCCTATGAATCTATGGCTCATAAATTCGCCAACAAGATGATGGAGCCTTTTATTCTGACGCTTCCGGTTCATCCAAAGAAACGAACGCTTTATCAGCATGAAGGCCAGGAAATACTCTTTGTTTTGGAGGGAACAATGAAATTTCTCCATGGCGCAGAGGAGTTAATAGTTGAAGAGGGTGACTGCATTTACTTTGATTCCGGAATTCCCCATTTCGGGGAGTCTGCAGGAAATAAAGTGGTTAGGTGTTTCATGGTCATCTTCAGTCCCCGCAGTCAATAAAATTGATAAAAATGCAGAATCTTCCCCTGCAGGGGGAGCGAAGCCTTTGTTTAAGTCAACGTCTGTAAAAAGAAAGGAACCCTAATGAGTG
>CAYGNV010000270.1:0-3531 GCA_964351355.1 uncultured Smithella sp. | reverse complement strand
TCTGGAAATCAAAGAAGTGTCCGTGCGCGGGGTGAAAGAACTGACGGAAAAGGACATCCTGGCGATGGCGGAAATTTTGCCGCGTGCGAATATTCTATCTGTGAGCACGGATGCCGTGGCCCGGCGGATATCCGCCAATCCCTGGGTCAAGAATATTTACGTCGGCCGGGAACTGCCGGATCGTCTGGTGCTGGACGTGCGCGAGCGGACGCCGATCGCCCTGGTCAAACAGACCGGGAATTTTTATCTGATGGATGGGGAAGGCTTTGTCTTTAAAAAATTATCCAAAGGCGATGAAGTCGATCTGGCCATTGTAACCGGCGTGAACATTCATGCCAAGGCGCAATCCGCTTTGCTTGCCGAAGCATTGAAACTCCTGGAGAGGCTATCCGCATCTGACCAACACGCGTTATTGGGAACGGTTTCCGAAATGCATGTTGATGAAGTATTCGGTCTATCCGTTCTGACGAACAAAGGATTGCATTTAAAATTGGGCCGGGAGAATTTTGTGGGTAAACTCCATCAGCTTCAGGTTGTCCTGGCCGATCTGGAAAAGCGGGGCATGAAGAACGGTCATTTATTCGTTGATCTGGCCGATGTTTCCAAAGTGACTGTTCAGCGTAAAGGCATACTGGAAAAATCGCAGGAACAGAAAAAAGGACCGCAGTACAGAATATAATTGGCGGCTATTGAAAAGGGTGAAACGATGAGAAAAAAAAGTAATGTTCTGGTGGGAATCGATATTGGAACGACGAAGACAGTGACCATTGTCGGTGAGGTGACGGAAACCGGTATTGACATCATCGGGATGGGGATAACACCTGCCAAAGAGTTGAGAAAAGGCGGTTTGGTCAATATCGACAGCACCGTCGAGGCGATCAAAAAAGCCGTGGAGGATGCCGAGCACATGTCCGGATGCCGCATCAATTACGCTTACGTCGGTATCGCCGGCCCTCATGTTAAAGGACAGAACTCGCTGGGGATTGTCGCCGTCAAGGGCCGGGAAGTCGGCGAAGACGATCTGCAAAGAGCGATTGAAGCGTCCAAAGCCATTGCCATTCCCGTGGACCGGGAAATTCTGCATACATTGCCTCAGAGTTATGTGGTGGACGGCCAGGACGGCATCCGTGATCCCGTGGGGATGTCGGGCGTGCGCCTCGAGGCAAAAGTGCATATTGTGACGGGCTCCGCCGCATCCATCCAGAATGTAGTGAAATCCGTCAACCGTGTCGGTTTGGATATCGATGATGTTGTTCTGGAGCAACTGGCGGCCAGCGAAGCCATCCTCAGTTCCGACGAAAAAGATCTGGGCGTCGCTTTGATCGACATCGGCGGATCGACCACCGGCATCGCCATCTTTGCGGAAGGCAGCATCAAACACACGGCCACTCTGCCGGTGGGCGGCAACTTTCTGACATCGGATATCGCCACCGGGCTTCGCACGCCTTTTGCGGAAGCCGAAAAAATAAAGCTGAAGTATGGTTGCGCTCTGACGTCGATGATTCCGAAGGAGGAGACCATTGAAGTGCCCAGCGTCGGCGGTCGGGAAGCGCGCATGGTGTCGCGTCAGATCCTGGGCAGAATTGTGGAGCCCCGTATGGATGAAATCCTCAACATGGCACTCAAGGAAATGGTCCGTTCCGGCTATGAAGATCTGCTGGCGGCGGGGCTCGTGTTGACCGGCGGCGCGTCGCTTTTGCCCGGCATCAATGAAATGGCGGAGCAGATTTTTGATATGCCGGTGCGCCGCGGCTATCCCACAGGTGTCGGCGGTTTGAGCGATGTTGCCAATTCACCGGCTTTTGCAGTCGGCGTCGGTTTGATTATCTACGGAAGCAAAAATACATCGGGCGATTCGGTCTATCGTAAGACGGGTAATGTCTTCAGTGAATTTTTTAAAACAATTAAAAAATGGTTTTTAGAGTTTTTCTAAACAAAGAAGGGGGTGCGCATGTTTGAATTAACGGAAGTATGCATCGAAAATTCGGCAAAAATTAAAGTGGTGGGCGCGGGCGGGGGCGGCGGCAACGCCGTCAATACGATGATATCCTATGCGCTCAGGGGCGTCGATTTTATTATCGCCAATACGGATGCCCAGGCGCTTGGGGCGTCGAGCGCGCCGGTTAAAATCCAGATTGGAATGGAAGTCACCAAGGGCCTGGGCGCCGGTTCCAATCCGGACATCGGCAAACAATCGGCCTTGGAATCCCGCGACGAAATCCGCCGACATCTGGAAGGCGCGGACATGATTTTTATCACAGCGGGCCTTGGTGGCGGCACCGGCACAGGTGCTGCGCCGGTGATCGCGCAGGTGGCCCGCGAGTGTGGCGCGCTGACCGTGGCCGTGGTGACCAAGCCTTTTCAGTTTGAAGGCAAAAAAAGGAATTTACAGGCAGAGGAAGGCATCGTACAGTTGCGTGATGTGGTTGATACCCTGATTGTGGTTCCCAATCAGCGACTGCTCAGTCTGGGTGGACGCGGCCTGTCGCTGCTGGACGCCTTCAAAAAAGCGGATGATATTTTGTATCAGGCCGTCAAAGGCATATCCGATCTGATTGTTGTTCCGGGGCTGATCAATCTCGATTTCGCCGATGTGAAAAATATCATGTGCAATATGGGCATGGCGCTGATGGGCACCGGCACGGCCAGCGGCGAGAACCGCGCTATTGAGGCCGCGCAACGGGCAATATCTTCGCCGCTTCTGGAAGACAATACGATTCAGGGCGCGCAGGGCATTTTGCTCAGCATCACCGGCGGACCGGATATGAGCCTGTATGAAATCAATGAAGCCTCGTCTTTGATTCAGTCCGAAGCGCATGAAGACGCCAACATTATTTTCGGCACGGTCATTGATGAGAACATGAAGGATGAAATAAGGATTACCGTGATTGCGACCGGTTTTGAAAACGCGATGAAGAAAAAACAGACGCCGTCCAATGTGGCTCATCTGGGCGGCTTCCGGAAAGAAAATTTGTCAACGCCCGCTTTCCTGCGGAAGGAAAAATCCCGCGACCAGGCCAATGTGCTGACAATGGGAATCAACGATGAAAATGAAAACGTCGATATCGAAATTCCCACGTTTCTACGCCGGCAGGCGGACTAAAGTCTGTTCGTGGTCTTCTGACTAAAGACGAAGGGACAGAGGCCATAAGAAACGCATGAACTGGAAACAGAAAAAAAAATACGAAACCCTTTTAGCCCGTGAGCAGGGTTTTGTAAAAAAAGTCTGGGGAACCTGCCATACGGTTTGCCTGGCCTATCCCAACGTCTACCGGATCGGCATGGCCAACCTCGGCTTCCAGACTGTTTATAAGATCATTAATGAGACCCCTTTCTTTCTTTGTGAAAGAGTGTTTCTGCCCGCCGGTGACGACGCCGAATTCGTCACCGGTGCGGTGGAAACGATCAGCCTGGAAAACCAAAAGCCCATCCGTGATTTTGACATTCTGGCTTTTTCCGTTTCTTTTGAAAACGATTATCCGTCCATCCTGAAGATCCTGGACCTGGCCGGCATTCCTCTCAAGGCAGAAG
>CAYGNV010000269.1:0-3532 GCA_964351355.1 uncultured Smithella sp. | reverse complement strand
TGATCATGGCCAACTGCCGCGTTTAGTGTTGATTGAATAAACTCCACGTCCAGAAGTAACTGGTCAAACTGATCCGATGTTAAATTGATGTTTCTCTCCATTTTAAACCCTCCATAAATAAAAACGCCTGAAGACTTCTCAGCGGATAGGGGCCGCCCCGTTCGTCACCGATACGGAATCTTCAAGCGTATTTTGTTTTATTCTGTTCATTGCCCTATACTCTGAGAAAGAGTTATATAACCATTACCACCATTACCAAGTATTTGTCAATTTATTTTCATCTTGCCATTACCACCGCGATATTATATTAAATTGATATGACCACAAATAAACCAAAACTGCTTTTTGTCATCCCGCAGGAGCTACTTGACCGCATTGACGACTACCGCTTTGAAAACCGGATCAATTCACGCTCTGAGGCCATCCGGCAGCTTATTGAAGCGGGTCTGAATGCAAAGCCCACTAAGCCCCGAAAACGGACTTAAAGCCCCTTAAACACCCCGTTCCGGCCATACCATTCTTGAGATTCCGCATCCAAAAGTTTGAACAATTCCCGCGCCAATTTCTTATCCTTTGCCGTCGGCGGTCGTAGTGGGAATACCGGCGGGCATCCCGGTCTGAAACGTGGCGATACGGTTCGATAACTATCCGGCATCGGCGTCAATTTTACATTGTCCATCATTCCCCCCTTGCGAATTTCGCTCTGACTTTTGCGGCTTTCTTTTCAAAGTCATCTTTGATTGCCTTCTCCCGGCTGTTTTCTGACTTCACCCGGATTTGAGAAGGCGAATCGGATTTGACAGGCACCCGCTTCTTCGGCGTCTGGTAGCTGATAAGAGTTTTGGCCGCTTGCACCCGGACGGCATCCGGCAGGGTCTTGCCCTGGACAACGGCCAACAAATAATCTTCGGCAGTTTCAAAATATTCCTGATCTGACCGATCCTTTTTCTTTCTCCCGGCGCCCTCGCGGGTTCCACCTTTTGCCATTTTCGTTACCTCGTCTTTGATTTTGGAATTTGCGACATTTTCTGCGCGTGGCACCATGCGCGGTTTATGTTTTTGGCCTTTCGGGTAAGGCATCTTGCCCCCCTCCCCATGATCCCCTGCCTTTTTCTTTTCGTATCGCTGGAAGCACATATATATCATCCCCTGTGAGTAAAGACGGCGCGTTTAAATGCCCCCTGTGACGTTATCACCATCCGGCCTATGCAATCCCTCGCCTCTATCCTGATCGTTCACCACAACACGCCTTAATCGCTCTCGTATCGCTTCAGGCTCATATCCTAAGCCATCACATACTGCCTCGAAAAATGGATTATTCCGGTCAAATAAGAATCCTTTGGCCGCATCATTGAACCGCTTGTTCTTAAACTCCCATACGGACAACCGCGTCACCCGCAGCCATAGAGCATACTCTCCGCCGCGTGGATGAGATTCAACTTCCATTTCCAGAATGTCATCGATCATCGGTATTTCCCGAACATCTCGCGCCATTCATGAAGCAGGCGGTATTTTTTCTGTTCATCTTTGGGAATCAGGTTTAGCGTTTCGCGGACTTCTTGAGGCGGTAATTCCAATCGTGCCGAAAGCCAACAAATGAGTTTATGATTGTGTGCAAGCATGATCCCTCCAGAATTTTTAAAAGTGGGCGGAGACCGTCGGAGGACAGCCCCGCCCGTTTTGCGCCCGCCCGTTGGAGACGGACAAGGCGTCACCGGAGTTATTCGGGATGGAAGCCCACGACACCCCCGGCTTGTCGTAGCGCCATTCGCGGAGAAAGAAACAAATCCGCCAGGAGCGCCGCGCCTGTTTTTTGTTTAGCTCGTGTGAATCTTGAGCAGTTTGATTGCCTCGTACATAATCACCGCGCCGCCCACCCGCTTGCGAGTGTAGAAGTTTACATACGGTTTATTCGTGTAAGGATCGCGCAGGATCGAAGTTCCTTTACGCTCCACGATCAAATAAGCTTTCTGGAAATTACCATAGGCGATAGGATAAGTCCCGGCGCCCACATCAGGCATGAATTCATCGACCAGAACAGGCTTGCCCAAGAGGATCTCCGGCGCACCGTCCAGAATGCCCGGCCTCCACAAGTAATTGCCTTCACCGTCTTTGAACTTGCGGACGATCTCCAGGGTCGCAGCGTTCATTATCCAAACGGCCTGATCCTGGTATGCGGGTCTCAAAGCATGCTGAAGGCTCATGAGTTTATCCGCATTGTTCAGCAGGGTCCCATGACCACCGGCAATGTAGCCGATCTTCCCCCATTCATAAGAGGAGTTCGCGATTTTGTCATAATCCAAAATCCCTTTGGGCATTCCAACACCGTTGCCATTGATGAAGGCATTCCCTTCTTGTTCGGCGAAAGCCGTGCTGATCTCGCTCTCAAGCCAGCCGCTTACATCGTAGGCGCTATCGTCAAGCAGCACCTGAGTGATTGAAGGATTAGCGTAAAGTTCAGCCGCGTTGATCGTCACCTGGGCCAGCGTCGGAGAAGCCGTTTCCGTCCGGGCCGCCTTTTCTGCAACCCATCCCGAAGCCGCGCCGCCCTGAGAGATGAGGCGCTTGTATTCCCCTGTGCTGATCGTCTTCACCTGGGCAACCCGGCGCAAAGCCGAAGCCGAAGACAGAACGCGGTCAATGGTCTGCTCCATTTCGGGAATGACGGTAAAGCCGCCCGCAGGATCGTCCAGCGTTGACATCTCGCTTTTGATTTGCAAATCCCTGAGCGCAGCCTCATTGCCGCCCTTTTTGAGATACGCAAAAAACTGTTCCGAATGTTCGCGGGCAGCTTGCGTATCGTTTGACGATCCACCGCCGGGCAGAATTGACCGGCCTACTGCTTTTTCGATGGCATTAATTTTTTCGTCATAGCTGTTACGCATTGCCGAAACTTCTTGTCCGATTTTTTCCAATACTTCTGTCATGTTCATGATAATTCCCTTTCGTGCCTCTTTGAGGCTTATTTATTTTTTACTTCTGCTGCTGCCGGATCATCCGCGGCATCCACCGCTTTCCTGATCCTATCGTCTGACCGTCTGGCTTTTCGTCGCCCCGGCATCCACCGGGTAAACTTTGTGCCATCTTTTCAGACTTCCCTTGTCGGCATCACACCGGGAAGGGCGTCGGCTATGTCAAACCGCTTTCGCGGTAAACATCACATTATCCAAGTTACCTCCGGCCTCCGCGGCATCGGATCGTGGAGCGTCATAAGCTGATTTTTCAGCCATCGGTCTTGTATTTCAATCACCGCTTGAAGGCCGCCCAGGTCGCGGGCCAATGTCGCCCGGTTTTCTGTCGTTGCTGTCCGGGTCATAATGTCCTTAACGAGACGCGCGGCCTCTGATTTGAATATCGCATTTGTGCGCCAATCCCCGGATAGCAGAAGCAGGTCATCAAGTCTGGATTCAAAAGTTTTCATAATAGCCCTCCGGTGCTGTTTCGACGGCCTTTGCCCATGCTGTGCGTTGCTGATCTGGTTCGAGGCGGGCAAGGGGGCGGGTCTGTGATTCATTAACGGGCTTCATGGGTA
>CAYGNV010000268.1:0-3553 GCA_964351355.1 uncultured Smithella sp. | reverse complement strand
AAAAAGGTTTACGAAACCTACGCGCCGCGCGGCCTGGAAGTGATTTATATTAACATCATGGAACCGTCTAAAAAAGTGGTGCGATTTGCCCAGGCCAATGCTCTTCCCTTCCGGACGCTGTTGGACGAAGACGGCAGCGTGGCCAATGCCTACAATGTCGTCGGCGTGCCCATGATCATGCTGGTGGACAAAGGCGGCAATATTATTAAAGTCGGCCACAGCTCGTCGGAGATGCCGCTAGACAAAGTATTACCGACTAAATAAAAGGTGGATCCATGACACAAAATGACTGGCTGCATAACTTTACTAAATCCGATACGGACCGCTGGATTAGCGGCGTCTGCGGCGGATTGGGAGAACATACGCCTGTTCCTTCCTGGGTATGGCGCTTGTTGTTTACCTTGCTGGTTATTTGTTTCGGAACAGGGCTCCTCATCTATCTTCTGCTTTGGATTTTTGTTCCGCGCAAGCAACCTTCCGGATTATCCGGACCATGACAAAAGGAGCGGCGAATTTGGGTAAAAAGGCAATGGTTATTTGTTGAAAATAAAAATTGAAAATCTGGCGCTGGATAAAATCCAGCCCGGGAAAATTCGGCATCCCTATCCTTTACTTTTTATTCACGGCGCGGGCGGAACAAGTCAATACTGGAAGAATTATCTTCCGTATTTTGCGGATGAAGGCTGGGAAGTCTTTGCTGTAAACCTGCGCGGCCATTATCCGTCTGATCGGGAAGAAGCGCTGGCGCAGGTGACGCTGGATGATTACCTGGACGATGTGGAAAAAGTAATCCGCCGGCTCAATATTCAGAATTGCGCTGTTATTGGACATAGCCTGGGCGGATTAATCGCCCAGAAAACGGCGGAAAATATCAATTCGATTAAGGCGCTCATCACCCTGGCCAGCGCACCCCCGTTTGGCGTTGTGGTGGAGATGAATAGCGATCTGCCTTATTCCGGAGCGATCATCAAAACCATGTGGGGAATGATGAATATGAGGCCGGTCAAACCGACTTTTATGATGGCGGAAAAGACCGTCCTCAATAACATTGCCCCCCATGAACGGAAGGCCGTTTTTAACATGTTTGTCGCCGAATCCCTGGTTGTCGGCTATCAGGTAGCGCAGGGTTTTCCTGTCAATCCAGCGCGGATAAAGTGTCCGAAGCTGGTGATCGGCTGCGCCAAAGATGTGCTTGCGCCGGCAATCATGCAACAGGGTTTAGCCGTTTTTTTGCAGGCTGATTATATTGAATATGAACAATTTGCCCACCTCTCCATGCTGGAGACAGGCTGGGAAAAATCAGCCGGAGACATCGGGAACTGGCTGAGAGATAAGGTGGAAGGCTGAAGGAACTATTAAAAAGGATGGGTTGGAGATGAAGTATCAAGACGATATTTATATTTATGAGTGGGCGAACTATTTTGACAACAACTGCAACAGTTACTATATCGGCGGAGGCGTACAGGCGCTCATTGATCCGGGCCTGACGCGCTACCTGCCCGATTTGCTCAATCAGATGGCGAACGACGGCATCAAAAAGAAAAACATCCGTTACGTGATCAACACGCATTCTCATCCCGATCACTTTCAGGGTTCCGAGCTTTTTGATCAGGAAACGGTGAATATCGCCCTGCACCGCAAGGAAATGGATTTCCTCAAAGGCATCGGCGGCGAACTCTACGGTCTCTTCGGCATCACCGTGCCGCAGATGCAGATCAACATGCAGCTTGAAGACGGCAAGCTCGAACTGGGCGACCAGATATTCAATGTCATTTCCATTCCCGGCCATACACCCGGCTCCATAGGACTTTACTGGCCGGAAAAGAAAGCCCTCTTCTGCGGCGATGTCGTATTTCAGCAGAATATCGGCCGCACGGATTTTCCCGGAGGTAACGGCGCATTGCTGAAAAAGAGCATCGTCACGTTATCCGATCTGGACATCGAGTTGCTTTTACCCGGGCACATGGGCATTATCGAGGGCCGGGAAAAAATACAGGACAATTTTAATATTATCATTCAAAATATATTCCCCTATATTTAGGAACAATTTACCACTCTGGAGGTGCAGCGCTACATGGCCAATGAAGGAAACAAGGTTATTTATTCCATGATCGGAGTCAGCAAGATTTACGAAAAAAAGCCGGTGCTCAAAGACATTTATTTGTCTTATTTCTATGGCGCGAAAATCGGCGTGATCGGTTTGAACGGTTCCGGCAAAAGCTCGCTTTTAAAAATTCTGGCGGGCGTCGATGATGAATTTCTGGGAAAAACCATTCTTTCCCCGGGCTATACGGTAGGCTACCTGGAGCAGGAGCCGCGTCTGGACGAGGCCAAAACCGTGCGCCAGATTGTGGAGCAGGGCATGCAGTCCACGATGGATGTTATCAACGAATACAACGCCGTGAACGAAAAATTTGCCGAATCCTTATCGGATGACGAGATGACCAAGCTCTGCGATAGACAGGCCGCCCTCCAGGAAAAAATGGATGCACTCGATGCCTGGGATATGGATTCACGCCTGGAAATGGCAATGGACGCCCTGCGCTGCCCGCCCGGCGACACGATTGTAAAAGTGCTTTCCGGCGGCGAAAGACGCCGCGTTGCCCTGTGCCGTCTGCTTTTGCAGAAACCCGATATTCTGCTTTTGGACGAACCGACCAACCATCTCGATGCCGAATCCGTCGCCTGGCTGGAACATCACCTGCAAAAATATGAAGGCACGATTATCGCTGTCACGCATGACCGCTATTTTCTGGATAACGTTGCGGGCTGGATTCTGGAACTTGACCGCGGTCAGGGCATCCCCTGGCAGGGCAATTATTCTTCATGGCTCGAGCAAAAGCAAAACCGTCTGAAAAATGAAGAAAAATCCGAGGGCGAAAGAATCAAGACTCTGGAACGCGAACTGGAGTGGATTCGTATGTCGCCCAAAGGACGGCATGCCAAATCCAAGGCGCGCATTAGCGCTTATGAAGAATTGCTTGGGAAAAACCAGGAAAAGGAATCCGGCACCCGCGAAATGTTTATCGCGCCGGGACCCCGCCTGGGCGATCTGGTGATTGAAGCCAGGGATGTGAACAAGGGCTATGGCGATAAGCTGCTGGTGGAAGGCATGACTTTTGCGCTGCCACCCGGCGGCATCGTCGGTGTCATTGGCCCCAACGGCGCGGGCAAGACCACATTGTTCCGCATGATCACCAATCAGGAAACGCCGGATACCGGCACGATCCGTATCGGCGAGACCGTGAAACTGGCCTATGTTGACCAGAGCCGGGATGTGCTCGATCCCGACAAAAATATATGGGAAATGATAACCGGTGGCCAGGATGTTATTCCCATCGGATCTCGGCAGATCAATTCACGCGCATATGTGTCGCGCTTTAATTTTTCCGGTACGGATCAGCAGAAAAAAGTGGGGACGCTCTCCGGCGGAGAGCGCAACCGCGTTCATCTGGCGCGCATGCTCAAGGAAGGCGCCAATGTGCTGCTGCTCGATGAGCCCACCAACGATCTGGACATCAACACGCTGCGCGCGCTGGAAGATTCACTGGAG
>CAYGNV010000267.1:588-3568 GCA_964351355.1 uncultured Smithella sp. | reverse complement strand
CCCGTATTGTCGTGCAACTTTTGGATTTTTTCGCCCGCCTCCTTGCGCATCTTGACCATCCGCTGCGCAACATCGTAAAGGATTTTTCCTTCCGGCGTCAACGAAACACCTGTGTTGCTGCGGTTGACCACTTTCACACCCAGGCAATCTTCCACATTGCGGATATTCTTCGTCAGCGCCGGTTGTGTCAGCAGCATGCGTTTGGCCGCACGGCTAAAACTGCGCTCTTCCACGAGAGAGATCAGCGCCTCCATTTGCTGAAGGGTAATACTTTTAAATCGATGGTCCGTCATGTCTAAGTACATAACATAAATATTTTTTATCTACAAAATATATGTCAACCGAACGAATATGGAGTGATGTTGGCATATTTCGGTAACGACAATTCTGTTATTGTGATAATATTCACCGCCACATTTATATGCCTCCGGAGAACATCCGGTCGATAATATCCATACTAAGGGAAGAAGATCGTGTCTTCATTTGAACAGATTTCTGTGCCTAGAGAATCGACAACCGTCATTTTAGTCCGCAAAAACGATGCGGGGCTGGGGGAAGTCTTTTTAGCTCGCCGCCATCAACGTCAGTCTTTTATGGCGGGGGCTTATGTTTTTCCCGGTGGACAAGTGGATGTGGCCGATAGCGATTTAGGGCTTTCTCATTATATTGCGGCGACTGATAATTTTAACCCCCAAACCATCCTGCAGGACACAAGCCTTACCGCGGAGTTGGCGCAGAGCCTTTTTGTCTGCGCCATCCGGGAAACCTTTGAAGAAACGGGTGTGCTCATTGCGCAAACATCCGGCGGAAACTTTATCAGACTGGATTCGGGACTGGACAGCGCCCGCTTTGCCCACTACCGGCAGGAATTGAACCGGGGGAAAATTTCTTTTCAAGACATCGCCGCAAAAGAAAATTTATTCTTTGCCCTCCATGCTTTGATTCCCTACGCCCACTGGATTACACCGGAAATTGTGCCGAAGCGGTTCAGCACCCGTTTTTTCCTGACCAGACTACCCGACGGTCAAACAGCGACAACGGATTCTGGCGAACTGACAGATTCTCTCTGGGTAACGCCCGGATCTGCCCTGAAAATGCAATTGAACAAAGAAATCACACTGATGCCGCCGACGCTGAAAACCCTTGAAGAACTGGCGGCTTTCATCGATATTGATGAACTCTTCGAGCAGGCCCGACACCGGACCATTTACCCCATTTTGCCGGAGGCTGCGGCAAATGTATTGCTGCTTCCCCATGATCCGGAATACAGCATTGCCAAATATAAAAGACCGGCACGGCCGGACGAATCTTCCCGCTTCATATCCACCGACGGAATCTGGCAGACGGGGTATTGCCCAAACAAATAAAGCCCTGAACATCCTTACGATGCTCAGGGCTCAAGCTGTCATGACCTCCGGCAGAGCCGGAGGCTTGTTAATGTGAACCGCTCAAAGCGGTCTGATTATGAACCACCTGAAGGTGGTTATTCCTCAAATATACTCAGTTGATCAAGACGACGGTCTTCCGTCTCTTGTCGCCTGATATAATCGCGGATTGTTTTCTCATCCGCACCAACCGTAGTCACAAAGTAACCTCGTGCCCAAAAATGTTGACCTGTAAAATTCTTTTTCCGCCCCATATACGTTCTGGCTATCTGAATGGCACTTTTCCCCTTCAGATAACCTACGACCTGAGACACTGAATATTTGGGTGGTATCGATATCAGCATATGGATATGATCCGACAAGAGATGCCCTTCGATCACTTGGCACTCCTTCTGCACGGAAAGGTTTTTTGAAAAAGGGAAACGACAACCTGCCCGGATGGGCAATGATAAACAGAAACCTGTCATCAATCCATGTTCACGCTACAGAAATAGGTTTAAAATCCATCCCTTTTCCGTTCTTAGAGTTATATAGAATGAATTCAGAACTGTGTGATTGATCAGGAAACTCCACCACTCGTAGTAATTGCTTACGAATCTCGCATGCCGTAGCTCCAAGGTCAACGGTTGCAAACCGTATTGCATGCCCTTGAATCACCACAGTTTCATCGACCATCTCCTCTATTGATGGGTGAAGAAGAAGACCTGACGCATGGGATGCGAGAGGATCTCCAGTGCCCTCTTGGGACCGCAGGTAGGCATATATTTGATAAATGTATCCACTGCGCAAAGTATCTTCTCTGTACCATCCTTGCGTGACGATGGACGTGAATTTTGTGTCGATGACAATGCGCTGTCCGGCGCCATGGTGGTCAAGGACAACATCAGTGCGCATAGTAGGTAGAATTTTGTCTATCCCTGATGTTTTCCCTTCTACAAGCCATCCTATGGTTTTTCCTGCGTCGATATGCCACCCCGCCCCGGACAACACTACATCGTAGAAACCTGCGACCGCCTTCTCGAAAAGACGCCTGACCCAGGTGATTTCTCGATCCGGGAGAGCCAGGAGTTTGTTGCCGGTTGTTTCTGTTGGAAGTGCCAGGTCGAAGGCAAGATGTGCCGCCGCTGCCATAAGTTGGTCATCAGCATCATGAAACCCAAACCGATCGGCAGAAACTTCAGACCGGCTGGGTTTCTCTCCTGTAACACCGATCCGTTTTAAGCTGCCGGCCAGCGCTCGACATCGGTGTGCAAGATCGGGGCGGTGAACTATTCTGGCGATTGCATCAAGCGCTGCTCGAACGAAGCAATTGCGGGGTGTATTTACGGTAAGATCTTCTAATCGGCAGGCAACCATTCCTCGTGCGAGAAGTTGACGTCGCTCGGTGCGCAGAAGATCAATGTGCCCGCGAACCCGGCCAAGCACGGCTTCTTTAGTCTGGTATCCGAAACTAAGATTGCGCATGAGCCTTCGTTCCACTACGCGAGTCAGAAGCTCTGCGACAAGATCAGGAATGTCGTCGGGATTCACCTCTACGGCAATCTTTCCTCGGTCAAGTTTCCGGAAGAGTTCCGAGGCATAGAGCATCAGAAGCC
>CAYGNV010000267.1:0-578 GCA_964351355.1 uncultured Smithella sp. | reverse complement strand
GGCCAATATGGCCGCTCTCCAAGTAGGCAGGAATGTATATCGTCGATGCCGCCGTCGCCACCATCAGAGTCCTTCTGTCAGCCGCTGCCGAGCTTTGTGAGCCTTGTCGCGTGCGTCAAACCAGTATTCGTCGAGGAGTGGGCCGATTTCAGTTTCAATGACTTGCTTAAACCACTCTTGAGCATCGCTGATAGGTATTCCTAATGGTGGTGTTACATAGCTATGGCCGATTCGAAACTGGCGACCGAGGCTGGTATCTGCCGCGATCTCTTCGTTTAAGGCAAGAATTCGCTTTTCAATTTCCGAAAGGATTTCCGAATCGATACCGAATTTTCCCTGAACCCAGTCATGCCATGTTTTTCCGAGTCTGGGCTCCAGGTCAATAAATGCGAAACGCCTCCGAAGGGCCAGATCAACCAGAGCAAGAGACCGATCTGCGATGTTCATCGTACCAATGACGTACAAATTATCAGGGATGAAAACCAACTCCCCATCTTTTCGACGATAACAAAGCTCCAGTGCTTCCGTTGGTGTTCTTTTGTCCGCTTCGAGTAGCGTCAACATTTCACCGAATATCT
>CAYGNV010000266.1:1963-3588 GCA_964351355.1 uncultured Smithella sp. | reverse complement strand
GTTTATAATACCCTTAATTAATAACCAGTCATCCCGAGATTTCGCGGGGTAACATATGATTTAAGCGTATAGTAATGGTAATTGCCTGTATTCGGATCAATGTTTGCTGTCCGGGTTGTGACAGAAATTTGAATTCGACGTATATCAGCCAGAATGGCTGTGAGGGCGGGTGGCGTGGCACCGTCATAGTATTCGAAAGACAGTGAGTCAACGTATTCCACAACAGGTTGATATGAACTGCCAGATTTCGTGTATTTACTATTTCGTCTGAAGGACTTGATACCCAATGACAAGTTCGCATCATAGGCAACGTTTTCATCTGCGTTATCGCCCGCACTTGGGTCATCAGGCACAATACTTCCATTACCGTTTAGATCCGCCGAAAATTTAATGGTGTTGCTTCCGGCAGAAGTAATTCCAACGCAGCTTGTCCCAGCCGTAACCAAAGCATTTGTGCAACGGGGAACCGGGATGGCGGTCGTCTGGTTATATCCCGCCATCATGATTTCTTTGGTCATCATATCCATCGCCATTCTCGCATTCTGCTGCATCACCGCAATCTGTTCTTGTTTATTTAACTCTTTATTCTGCGCGATAAAAACTGCATAGGTAGCGCCAAGCACAATTAAACCCAAAAACATGGCAGTTAACAATTCAATAAGCGTAAAACCTTTATTATGCTTAGAATATTGGCAATTTTTACCATGATTTATTTTCGTTAAGAGATGATTTATTTTCATGACATTGTCCACAATTCTATTTGGAAATAATAGTATTCAATATTACCTTTTTTTCGATTCCTAGCCAGAACCACCTGACTTCCATATCAATTTTCTTCTGATTCCCGCTTGTCGTCACCTGCCAACTTCGTTCATAGCCGGAAAAGCCAGTCACAGTTAACCATCCGGATGAAGAGGCAACGCTGTTATAATTTGTATTTTTCAAAGTTTCCAACTGATCTTTTGCTAATGTTGTCGCCGTTGTTATCCCTCTATTCAATGAATTGCCCTTGATCACCATAACCGTGACAGATACCAGCGCTAAGAGCCCAATCGTCAAAATTACAATGGCAATCAGGATTTCAATAAGCGTAAAACCATGATTTCGTTCTATATTACTACGAATAGGTATTATTTTTTTCATATTGGCCTCATCAGTTAATCTTTACACGACCCGCAGTACTTATCGTTATGCTTTTTGAACCCGATGCTCCATTCAGGCCAAGGGTGGCTGTACTCCCCGTACCGTTGGGATAAAAAGTTACGACCGTACCGGCCGATGTTGAAAACGTTACGTCGCCGTAATCGGAGTGCAAATCTCTGGTTGTTATTGTTCCTCCATCATCGGCAGCTCCATTTTTGTTTTCATCAGCAAAAATTTTATACTGGTGGTCGTTGTCAATCATCAACGCGACCCACTTGTTCTGAGTGACAGCCTGCTGTCTTGCATTCATGAGATCGGTAAAAACTATCCTGGCTGCACCGCTTAATCTTTGACGTTTCATGTATTCCATTAAATTTGGCGCGGCAATGGCCGCCAAAATACCTATGATTACAATAACAATCATTAATTCAATTAAAGTAAATCCGCTTACCAATTTTCTTCGCATTGTCGCTCCTGAAAAA
>CAYGNV010000266.1:0-1863 GCA_964351355.1 uncultured Smithella sp. | reverse complement strand
AACTCATAAACGAAAGCAATCAGAAAAAGCATGCCGCCGCCGATCAGTAAGCCGATGAGCGCTTCATGCCAGGGAAGCCTTACGATAAAGATAGCCGCCAGGAAGAAGATGGGAATGCCGGGCAGAGATAAGACATCAGGAATAATTTGATGATCCAGATCGATGAAACTGATCGTAATCAAAACAGCGGTGAAAATGAAAAAAACCAGAAAATTGAGCGACAGACCAAATTTCATAAACAGCAGCAAGGCCAGGAGGGCGGTAATCAACTCAACCAGCGGGTATCGCCAGGAAATCTTTCCGCCGCAATCCCGGCACCTGGCGCGCAAAACAAGAAAGCTAATCATAGGAATATTATCATAAAAACGAATCGGTTGATGACAGTGAGGGCACTGGGAAAGAGGCTTGACGATGGATTCGAGAGCCGGTATGCGAAAAATACAGACATTGAGAAAGCTACCGATGGCAGCGCCGAAAATAAAGGCAAAAATATTTAAAATCATGGCATATCTCTTCCTATTTATTGACTTTTTTAAAAGGGGATTTTTCAGGAATGCTGGACTTTTTTTAAGCCGTCCGGCAGTCCTGCCGCCTTATCCCGTCAAAGACTTAGGCCAGTAACTTTGCGTCCCGCCTTTTCAGGTGGTTTGCCCTTTTCAAGCTTTGCCTGAAATTCTACTCCCTTTTCGTCAGAAGTCAATAAATTAATAGGGTGATTCCAATCACAAAATTAATTGCATTGGTTTGGTCATTGAGGTAGTAAATTCCTCATGAATGACGAACGCTATATGAAACTGGCCTTGAAGCTGGCCGCTAAAGGTCGGGGCTATGCCAGCCCTAATCCGATGGTGGGAGCTGTTATTGTTAAGAACGACAAAGTCATCGGCCAAGGCTACCATCAATGTTGCGGCCAAAACCATGCGGAAATCAATGCGATTCAAAACGCGACGGAAGATGTCATGGGCTCTACCCTTTATGTGACGCTGGAACCCTGCTGTCATTCCGGTAAAACATCTCCCTGCACGGATAGGATTATCCAACATAAAATTGCGCGCGTCGTGGTCGGCGCCACCGATTCCAATCCGCTGGTTTCCTGTCAGGGCATTAACTGCCTGCAAAGCGCAGGGATTGAAATTAAAACAGGCATTCTGGAAGATGAGTGCCGCGATCTCAACGAAGTCTTCTTTCATTTCATGGAAGCGAAACTGCCTTTTGTCACCGTCAAATACGCTCAAACGCTGGACGGACGCATCGCCACGGCAACAGGCCAGTCACAATGGATCAGTTCTCCGGCATCCCTGAAATTTGCCCATCAACTGCGGGCTGAGCATGATGCCATATTAGTGGGAATTGGAACCGTTCTCAAAGATAATCCGGCGCTGACGGTCAGAAGAGTTCGCGGCCGCAACCCGTTAAGAATTATCGTCGATTCCGGCCTGGCCATCGCCGCGGAGGCCAACGCGATGCAAAATCTTTCCAAGACACCAACACTGATCGTCACAACAAAAAATGCTTCCGATCCGCGTTTTCAAAACCTGTCCATGATAGGCGCCGAGCTGATTACAGTTGATCCTGATGAGGGAAACCACGTCAATCTGAAAAAATTACTTCAGCACCTTGCGGCAAGAAATATTTCTTCGGTTTTGATCGAAGGCGGCGCGCAAATAATTACGTCCGCCCTTCAAGATAACCTGGTCAATCGTCTGGTTACAGTGATTGCGCCGAAGATTATCGGCAAAGGAATTGAAGCGATAGGCGATCTCAATATTCGCAGACTGGAAGAGGCAAAAATATTATCCGTGAGAAGCGTTATGAAAAAAGGCGTTGATATCATTATTGACAGCCGTTTATTGCCGCAATCAC
>CAYGNV010000265.1:0-3588 GCA_964351355.1 uncultured Smithella sp. | reverse complement strand
AATGAGAATTATTTTATGAGATAGGCGCATCGGGGTTGGGGGACCGGTAATGAACAGAAGCATGTTCCGTGAGATTAAAGACGGTGAAGATGTGACCGATATTATCGCTAAATTTTTTGCATTTATGGCCATTCCCGCCGCTGTGTTCGTGATTGTTTTCGCACTCTGGACGATCTTCCAGGTACCGGGGAATGCCTGCGGGCCCAGCATTTGCTGAGCTCATGGAGGTTTTGGCCATGCTGGACACAACTAGCGAAAACCAGCCGAATAATCGCGTTCATCAAAAAAATCTCCGCTAATGCCATCCCAGTTACGCGAACTGAGCCAACCGGAACGGACATTAGGGAGAATTTTTTAGGGCGATATCATACTTTGATTTTGCCTTCTTTCATTGTTTCTGTGGCCTTGAAAATATCGAGAGGGAACTTTTTGTATACTTCTTCAAGCTTTACCAGGAGAACCGGATAACCGATCCCCTGTGCAAGCGCAAAGGGACCGAAAGGCGAACCGCCGCCGTTGGCCATCGCCAGATCGATTTCCTTGGGATCATCCGCCACGCCTTCTTCCAGAACTTTCGTCGCTTCGTTGACCTGTAAAGCGACCAGATGATTCAGATCGAATTCCTTGGTGGCTTTGGACAAATCAATCGCCGGTCTGCCCTTGGACCAATCGTAAAAACCCTTACCCGTTTTTTTACCGAGGTTGCCGGATTTCAAATAGGACTCGATGGCATCGGACGGCTTGTAATCCTTGGAAAGCACCTGCGCAAAATATTCCAGGCCATGCACAGCGACATCAATGCCGACATAGTCAAGCAGTTCAAACGGCGCCATCGCCATGATGGGCTTAAACGCTGCGTCAAACTCTTCCGGTGTGGGATGGCCCACTTCCAGAATTTTGGAAAGTAAAAGCAACGTCGGTTCGTTGACCCGGTTGTAAATGAACCCCGGCGAGTCTTTTCTAACGATGACCGGAACTTTTTTAATTTTTTTAGCGATGTCATAGCCGATCTGAACAGATTCGTCGGATGTCTTGCCGCCTTTGATGACTTCCACCAGTTTCATCAGAATGGCCGGGTTGAAGAAATGATAGCCGATCACCTTGTCCGGTCTTTGTGTCGCCGAGGCAATGTCCGTAATGCTGATATTGGACGTGTTCGACGCCAAAATGGCGTGCTTGGGGGCAAATTTGTCAAGATCGGCAAAGACGCTTCTTTTGAGTTCGAGTTTCTCCGGCACGGCTTCAATGACAAAATCCGCATCCTTTACGGCTGTCTGCAAATCCACCATCGGGGTAAGACGCGCCAGAGCGTCATTGTAGGCTTCCGGCGTCATTTTGCCTTTTTCCTTGAATTTGTCAAAGCTGGCTTTGATGCCGGCCATGCCCTTATCCACAAATTTTTGTTCAATGTCACGCAAAACAACGGTATAGCCGCCTATCAGGCAGCATGCTGCGATTCCGTGTCCCATGTCACCCGCACCAATCATGGCAATTTTTTTAACGTCTTCTGATTTCATTTTAATCCTCCTTCTTCCCTACCTTTAGGATTTATGCTCGGGTTTTTCGTCGTCATCTATTTACTCCTTCAGCGCCCCGGTAAAGTTTTCCGAATCCGCTTTAATGGCCGCGCCTTCATTGTTCATAATACATTCCAGACGACCAAAGAATTTGGGGAACTCGGCGCCGATGAAAAACTGCGCAGAGAGCATCCGGCCACTGTAATAAGCCGCCTCGGCGTTATCGGCGAGAATCTTCCGCCGTTCATCTCCCTTGGCGTCGCCCAACAGGGCTTTGGACTTGGGAATTACAAGCGTCAGGCTCCACAGATGCAGCCAGGCCACAATCAACGGAAACATCGCCTGCTGCAGCGGAGTCGAGTTCGCCACCAGGGCCATGAACTTGCCTTCTTTGAGCTGGGTCTGCATCATGGCAATGACTTCATCGAATTTTTCCATGCCTTGCGCGATGGGAGCGATGTATCGATCATCCACAATACCTTTGGCAGCGGCTATCGTATCCGCGATATATTTCTTGAGAATTGTATAGTTGTACATGTCCGGGTTCATCAGGATTTTTCGCATCTGCAAATCCAGCGACTGAATGGCGTTGGTGCCTTCATAGATGGAGAAAACCTTGCAGTCGCGGGCGTACTGTTCGACCGGATATTCCTGACAGTAGCCGTAGCCGCCGTAAACCTGCATGGCTTCGGCCGTGACCAACCAGGCGGCGTCGGAGATGCCGGCTTTAACGATGGGGGTAAGAATTTCAACAATCGCCGTCGAGTCTTTAAGCTCGTCGGCCGACGACGATGAATGCATGATGTCCTCATGGTAGGCGAGGAAAAAGCAGAGCATGCGCATGCCTTCGATGGTACTCTTCATATAGAGCAACATGCGTTTTACATCGGGATGCTCAATGATCGACACTTTGGGAGCGGTGGGATTCAAAAATTGTGTGATGTGGGAGCCCTGAATACGGTTTCGGGCATACGTGACGGCGTGCATGTAGGCGGCGCTGGAAACAGCCTCGGCCTGAATTCCTGTATGGATACGGGCCGCGTTCATGAGCATAAACATAACCTTCATACCTTCGCGCTCTTTTCCCAGGAGATAACCGACGCACTTGCCGTTGTCGCCGAAATTCAGCGTTGAGGTGGCGTTGCCCTTGAGGCCCATCTTGTGTTCGATTCCCGAGCAGATCATGTCGTTGCGCGCGCCAAGCGTACCGTCTTCATTGACCAGAAACTTGGGCACGACGAAAATGGAAATGCCCTTGGTCCCTTCCGGATCACCTTCGACACGCGCCAGCACCGGATGGATGATGTTTTCCGTCATGTCCTGCTCACCGTTCGAGATAAAGATTTTCTGGCCGGTGATGAGATAGGTGCCGTCACTCTGTTTTACGGCTTTTGCTTTCAGCGCGCCAAGATCCGAACCGGCGCCCGACTCCGTCAGACACATGGTGCCGCCCCACAGTCCTTCCATCATTTTGGGAATAAACATATTCTTCACGGCTTCGGAACCAAAAGCGGAAATGATATGTATTGCTCCGGTGATGCCCCCGCAGTACATGGTCAATGCCGTGTTGCCCGCATTAAAATACTCGGCGGCTGCCATGGAAACACTGGTGGGAAGGCCCATTCCTCCCCTTTCCGCAGGAAACGCCAGGCTGTGGAAACCAGCCTCCATGTATGCCTTGAACCCCTTGTGGAAGGACTCAGGCACTTTGACTTCATTGGTTTCCGGGTTAAATTTCACCCCGATTTTATCCCCGTCGCCGTTGGATGTATAGAACTGATCTAAGGCAATTTTTTCAGCCAGGTTGAGCGTATCCTCATAAATGCTGCGGTCAAAATCTTTGAAGCGATTAAAGCGGTTAAGTTTCTCCAACTCCAACATTTCAAACAGTATAAAACGAACATCACGCGAATCAACTAACGGGTTTAACGACATAGCTGCCTCCTTAAAATAATATTTTTTATCCCTATGTTAGTGCGGGACGGGTACCAAGATTTTTTGACAAACGCTCAAAATTTGACATGGAGCGTTCGTTGTTTTTCTTAGCAGATAAAAAAGGAAACGCAAGAAA
>CAYGNV010000264.1:0-3618 GCA_964351355.1 uncultured Smithella sp. | reverse complement strand
CTCGATTAACTTCGGGACTTTTCGCACGCCGTTCAGGAATGCCAATATCCTGGATGCGCCGCTGTATTCTTTCCCTGTGCCTGGCTTCTGGAAGAATTTTCGTCTGAATGAATGGCAACATTACGGTTTTATTACGCCGACTCACTATTTCGGCATGGTCATTTTTGACGCCAAATTTATGGGCGTTTCCTTTTTCTATGTCTATGACCGTTTAACAAACACGCAGTTTGAACATACACGGCAGACGTTCGGGCGCTCTATAAAAGTGGCGGGGCAGGTTTATGATGACGCTTGCTTCTTGGACACAAAGGGTTACCACCTGCGATTTGAAAACCAATTGGATCAGGGTTTCCACCGGATTTTAATCCATATTGATAGGGATCGAGACCGTCTTGCCGTGAAAGGTGAACTAATCGTTCATGAAGATTTGGGCGCGGTCGAGCCGTTGGTCCAGCTCTCACCGATAACCCGCACGCGCCCGTTTTACACGCACAAAGCGGCTGTGCCCGCATCGGGCAGCATCACAGTGGGTTCGCAGAAAATTGTTCTGGAACGGAGTTCAAGCATGGCCCTGATCGATGAGCAAAAAACATATTATCCGTATTTTAGCTTCTGGAAATGGGGCACGGCAGCAGCTTACCGTGATGACGGAAAAATTTTAGCCTTCAATCTCTGCCGGAATATGATTGACGACGGTGAAGATTTTAATGAAAACTGCTTCTGGACGGACGGGAAGATTTCCTGCCTTACGGCTGCGCGGTTTGAGTTCGGCGACGTCCTGAAGCCCTGGAAAATGAAAACAACAGACGGCAGACTGGATTTGTCTTTTAGACCGTTGGGCGAAAGAGCAGATAAAATTAATATGGCCGGCATTATCCGTTCCGAATTTCATCAGCCCTTCGGCCTGTACAACGGCAGATTTCAAGACGACCGGGGCGTTATCCATCCCATCAAAGATTTCTTCGGTTTGGCGGAATATCATGTGAAGAGGCATTAGGCCGCTGGTCTTTTATAATTCACATCTTGCGGCTGTCGTATGCCCAGTGCAAAAGCGCCTGACGCTGTTTGCGGCGGCAATTCAGATCGCCGACGGGACAGTGTTTGCGCAGTTGGGCGATATGCCTTTGCATGGCTTTCCAGCGTTTAATTTGTCTTTCGTCTTCGGGGCAGCGTCTTCCCTGATAATAGCGGCAGTACCATTGAAACCACCCGCGGGGGTCTTCAGGATAAATCCAGCCTTTTTGTGTCCAGTAGGAGAGGGGCTTGGAAGCGTTCACGCCGAAGCAGTTGAGTTCCGGATCATGACGTTCGGCGCATAGTTTGGCTTTGGCATACCAGGAAGGGGGAAATTCGCTTCGGCAATCGGTCATATATTTTCCGCCGAAGACACCCATCTCCAGCATTTGTTTGGGCGTCAGTTCCGGTTGGAATTCGGGGGCGAAATCTCTACCGGCAGGCTTGGTGAGGAAATAACGATAGCCATTTTGCATCCGGTCATGGATGATGATTTCTTTGTTCTTCATTTTTGCCTGCGCCGAATAAGTATGTGTTGATGCTCATCAAACTGCTGTTCAAATGCGCAAAATCCAATACTATGTGCGGCCGTCCGGACGTGCCAGATTTTCAAAGGTAGTGAACTTTTCCAGAAAGGCGAGCTTCACGGATCCGGTAGGACCATTACGCTGTTTGCCGATGATGATTTCGGCAATGCCTTTATCTGGATTATCATCGGATTTATTGTAAACTTCGTCCCGGTAGATAAAAGCAATGACGTCCGCGTCTTGCTCGATGGCGCCTGATTCACGCAAATCAGCCATTTGCGGCCGGCGGTTGGGACGGTCTTCCACTTTCCGGTTGAGTTGGGATAGGGCGATCACCGGCACTTTGAGTTCCTTGGCCAGCGCTTTGAGCGAACGGCTGATTTCCGATATTTCCTGTTCGCGGGAATTGGAATACCCACCGGCTCGCATCAACTGAATGTAGTCCACGACAATCAAACCCAGGCCTTGATCGGCTTTCAAACGGCGGGATTTGGCTTTCATTTCCAAGACGGTAATGGCGGGCGTATCGTCGATAAAAAGCGGCGCTTCGGAAAGTCTGCCTGCCGCCGTTGTCAGTTTTGGCCAGTCGGTTTCGCCTAAAAATCCTTTGCGCATTTTTTGCGAATCAACTTTTGCTTCCGAGGCAAGCATTCTGAAAGCCAGTTGCTCCTTGGACATTTCGAGTGAGAATATGGCCACGGGTATTTGCATTTCCAGCGCGGCAAACTGCGCAATATTGAGCGCGAACGCGGTTTTGCCCATGCTGGGACGTCCGGCGATGATGATCAGGTCGGAATTTTGTAATCCGGAGGTTAGATCATCGATTTTTTCAAATCCGGTGGCCACGCCGGTGATGAGTTCCTTTCGGGAGAAGAGGTCTTCGATCGCCCGGAAGCTTTCCCTGACAATATCTTTAATGGGATAAAAAGAGACCCGGACTTTATTTTCGGAAATTTCAAAAATGCTATGCTCGGCTCTATCCAGCACCTGATCAACATCAGAGCCGGCTTCATAGCAACTGTTGATAATCTCAGTGGCTGATCCGATCAGACCGCGTAATATAGCTTTTTCTTTGACGATTTTGGCGTAATTGGCGACGTTGGCGGCCGAGGGAACGTTATCAACCAATGACGCCAGATAAGCGGTGCCACCGACTGAATCCAGCATACTCCTGTCCTTAAGGGCATTGCTTAAGGTGATCAGATCAACAGGTTCGTTTTTATCGGCAAGTTGCTCGATAACGGAAAAAATTTTCCGGTGTGCTTCGTTGTAGAAATCGCCTTTGTTGATAATTTCCTGCGCAGCATTGATCGAACCGTTATCCAATAGAATGCCGCCCAGAATGGATTGTTCCGCTTCGATATTCTGCGGGGGAAGTTTATATAATGCCGGATCGATATCTTTCATTATTTTTCGCCGACAACATTCAATTTAATTTCCGTATCAACACCCGTGACCAGTTTGATCTTCACTTTAAACTCACCCAGTGATTTAATCTGCTCAGCATGGACGATCATTTTGCGGTCGATGTCGAAGCCCTTTTCTTGGAGAGCGAGCTCAATATCCTTGGACGTGACTGAACCGAAAATCTTGTGCTGATCGCCGACTTTGCGGGATAAGGTTAGCGTAACCTGAGCCAGACGGGCCGCCAGATCCTGGGCGCTGGCCTTTTCTTTTTGTGCTTTTTGCAGAATGTTCTTTTTTTCAAATTCAAAGGCTCTTATGTTTTTATCGTCTGCCGCGATGGCCAGGCCTTTCGGAATAAGCAAATTGCGGGCGTAACCGTCATTGACTTTAACCAAATCTCCGGTCTTGCCCAAAGAAGGTACGTTTTGTTTTAGAATAACCTTCATAGAAAACCCCCTGCTGACATTCAATGATGTTAAGTCAATTAATTAGTTGCCTGGTCTTTACGGAAATATTTGCGAAAGTCAATCCAAATGTCGAAGAATCCAACCGCGGCTATTGCTATCATAACAATTTGCTGAATCGCAATTAAAAAATAAAAAAGACAGCGGAAAAAAATCGAGATGTCTTTGCTCTGAAAAAAGAAGCTAACAATAGCAAGGCCTTGCAG
>CAYGNV010000263.1:0-3626 GCA_964351355.1 uncultured Smithella sp. | reverse complement strand
TGGACGCTTCGATGATGGCGGCCGGTCCCCGGCGGCTGCCGGGCTGATACGTTGACGTCAGATCATAGGGAACGGGAATGACAACAAATTGAGCGTCACGCCGTGAACATTCGGGATATATTCCACCAAAATTCATGATTGCTTTCCTTCTTCAAATCAACCACCTCGCGAGCAAGCTCGCGGTGAATTAACGCTCGTCCCGCTTAAGCGGGACTAAAACTGCTGCCTAATCAGCCGTTTTCTGCATAATGGGAAAACGCCTTAAAGACGTTCCCTAAAGACACAAAATGTTCCTTTTTTCAAAAGAGGGGGTTTCCTAGCATAAAGAAAGAGATATGTCCAGTTTTTCATCCCCCAAAAAGTGACGGAAGATGGATAGAGCCGGGAAATTACCGGGGCGGATAATAACCCATAAAGAATTTTCTGTTTTCGTAGTATAGAAACGAGTAGTGCCTGACCCAGTCGCCCAAAGTAACAAAGGTTTTCTTCTTCCCTTCCACATCAAAATAACGCAACACGGGTTTATGACAGTGTCCCAGGATCAGGGCATTATAATCTTCACGCAACTTTCCAGTCGCAAAGGAAAGCATCTTTTCAAGCAGAAAATCACTATTATCCGTATTTATTTGCTTGCTCGCATTCGATGTCATACCGGCCAAGGCCCAGCGCAAAGGGGCGGGAATAAAGCGTTGGACGTGGTAGAAAAGACGGCTGCGCAGAATCTTGCGGAACATCATGTAAATACGATTAGAATCATCTGCCGTATCACCATGGGAAATCAGCACCCGCAACTTATCCAACTTGATGACAGCCCATTCTTCAAACACCTCCATGCCCAACACGTCCTGGAAATATTCTTTCATAAAAAAATCATGATTCCCTTCACACAAATGGATACGAACACCGGTTTTCTGCAACGCCACCAGTTCACGGATCACCACCTGAAATTCGGGATTGATACGGTCCTTCCTGCAAAACCAGAAATCAAAAAAATCGCCAAGAATATAGAGATCATCAATCGGGGTTTTTTCACATCCCAATTCCTGAGCATCGACGAGCGATCTTACCCTACCCTTCCGGAGATCGGCCAGAAATTGGACAAACTGAACATATCGCTCATCCGAAGAGCGCTTCAAGTGGGCATCGGATATAAAAACAGCTTTCATGCTTTCATGCTTTCATTCTCTTCCGGTTAAAATGCGGTTGTTCTTTAGCAGCCAGCCGCATGGGAACCATGGTTTATTTTATTTGATCTGTCAAATAGAAATCATGAATTGATTCTTGTTTTGTCCGGTGTTTTTTGCTAGTTCTACTGGACCGCATGCAAATAGGCGAAAAAATAAATAAAGTGCAGGACGAAAATATGAGCAATAATCGAGCGACTATTCAACGCGCCAAAGAGGTTCTGAAAATAGAAGCGCAAAGTATTTTGAGTCTGGTGGATAAAATTAATGGGACTTTTACCCGCGCGGTCGATTTGATCTTTCAATGCAAGGGACGAGTCATTGTCACGGGTATCGGCAAATCCGGCTTAATCGGGCGGAAAATCGTCGCCACAATGACAAGCACGGGAACGCAGGCTCTCTTTCTGCATCCGGTAGAAGGCATTCACGGTGATTTGGGCATTGTGACCAGGACAGATATACTGCTTGCTATCTCCAACAGCGGCGAAACGCGGGAATTAATGCCGATCATCGGTTCGGTCAAGCACATTGGAGCGCCCATCATCTCCTTTACCGGCGAGCTCTCTTCGACACTGGCCAAAAACAGCGACATCGTCATTGACGTATCCGTAGAAAAGGAAGCATGCCCTTTCGGTCTGGCGCCGACATCCAGTTCCACCGCTGCACTGGCCATGGGAGACGCACTGGCCATCGCGCTGATCTACAAACGGAAATTCCGTGAAAAAGATTTTTACAAGTTTCACCCTGGCGGCTCTCTGGGCTTACGGCTTAAAGCAACGGTCAGCGACGCCATGATTGTGGGGGATAAAATTCCACGCGTGTTCAGCAAAACCGGCGTCCGGCAGGCCATTTCGGAAATCGACAACAAAAATGTTGGTTTTGTTCTGATCACGGACAGAAAAAATAACCTGCTGGGCATCCTGACGGACGGCGATCTGCGACGGATGATCAGCAGGGGCATGTCTTTTGAAGGACGAACCATCGACGACGTTATGACGGCCAATCCCAAGACCATTGACGAAAAAGCGTCGCTGGCGGAAACGGTGGAGTTTATGCAGAAAAAGGAAATCACCTCTCTGGCCGTGGTGAATGAAAAGAAAAAATTAAAAGGTTATGTCCATCTGCATGACATCTTTGGCCGGGGCGGCTCGGTGAATATTTCCCTGACTTACTGACAGCAAGGTATTGATATGGCTCTTTATGAATTTGAAGGTAAAAAACCACAGATCCCATCCGATTCTTTTGTTCATCCGAGCGCTGTATTGATTGGCGATGTTCGCATCGGGCATGAATGTCTGATCGCGCCCGGTGTCTCCATCCGCGCGGACTTCGGTCCGGTTATTATCGGCGACCGTTCCAGCATTCAGGATAACGCGGTCATTCACGTCTATCCCGGTTCACAGTCCATCATCGGGGATGACGTCACCGTGGCGCACGGCGTACTCCTGCATGACGTCCACATCCATTCCCGGTGCATGATCGGCATCGGCGCCATTGTCCTTTTTAATGTCGTCTGCGAAGAAGATGTTTTTGTTTCAGTGGGCTCGCTGGTTCCCAAAGGCATGCATATTCCCGCCGGCAAAATTGTCGCGGGAAACCCCGCTAAAATCACCCGCGATGTTACCGATAAGGATAAAGCAACCGCCAAAGACGGCATTGAAGCCTATCGGTATCTTTGCCGGCAGTACCTGGCCACGATGAAGACGATCCTATAAAAAAAGGGGCAATGCTATGTCGGTGCCGGGACAGATCGTTTTGCAAGATACGTTTTATCTCCCCCTTCCATACCTTCTCATCCCCGCGCATTGATTCATGCTGGCGCTGCATCTGCTGAACAAAAGAACGGTATTCTTTTCTAACCGATTCGTCAGTTGAAAGTTTATTAAAGATGATGTGCTTATCGATTAAATTGTCTTTTTTCCCGTAAGCATTGACCCCATAACTGCTCCATGGATTAATCCTTCGGGGCTTTCACCATCCCGGCACGAACAGGGTTCAATTCTGCGTAGCTGCCGCATGTCAAAATGATGATCGACATCTGTGTCGCTCTCACTAAGATATCCCCAAAATGCTAAAATTTGAACATTATGAAAAGCAATGTCTATTTTTGGATTTTGGTTGACAAAGGAGGACTATCTGTTTATGGAGAAACTGAAAAGACGTTGGAATATGTAATCATGGGTCAGTGACGATGATGTTGACATATAGAATTATATAGTGAAAGGGGGACTATAACAGAGCTGATAAATTTATAAAGGCTATAAGAAGAGTAAACTCTTAATAAACGGCTATTCAACATTTTAGCGAGGGAGGGAAGAAAATGAAGAAAAAGTCTGTTTTCATTCTGGCCAGTTGTATGATGGCGTTGCCTTTTATTATCGCGCCTTTTACCCCAGCGATAGCACAGGAAAAGGCAAAAAAACCCGCCGGCGAGGTTGTCAT
>CAYGNV010000262.1:1377-3629 GCA_964351355.1 uncultured Smithella sp. | reverse complement strand
GGCCCGTTCCTTCCATTGCCGCAGACACGAATGCGTCACCGGCTGTACCTTCAGGATCATTTTAGTCGTCAGCGATATGAGGTTGGTCGGTACCTGCAAGTCCCGCTCCTTTTGTCTTGGTCATTAAGTTGGCAAGTCTTTAGCACAGGCGCGCTCACATAACAAGACCGGGCAAATTGATCCATTGACCGTTCTTGCCGATCTGTGATAGCTGTCACGCCAAGGGTTTGAAAATTCAATGAAAAATGAAACAGGCATCGATGCCGATGTTGTGGTCATCGGCGGGGGCGCGGCAGGTCTGATGGCCGCCGGACGGGCCGCCCAGCTGGGCGCCCGCGTGTTGCTTTTGGAAAAAACGGACAGCTGCGGTAAAAAGATCCTGGTCAGCGGCAAGACGCGTTGCAATCTGACCAATGCCGCCGAAATCAAATCGTTCATTGCCATGTATGGGCAAAACGGTCGTTTTCTGCACAGCGCGTTTTCCCGTTTCTTCCGTCCGGAACTGCTGGCCTTTTTCGAACATTATGGCGTGACCACAAAAGTGGAACGTGGCGGAAGAATATTTCCCGTTTCCGATGATGCCCGCGACGTGGTGCGTGTTTTTCAAAAATATTTAACTGAAAATAAAGTACGTACTATTTTTAATGCCAAAGTCAGCTCTGTGATCCTGAATAAAAATTCCCGATTCGTTGTTGAAACAACGAGTGGTCATTATCTTTCCCCGTCCGTTATTATCGCCACCGGCGGCGCCTCCTGGCCGGCCACCGGTTCCGAGGGCGACGGCTATAAAATCAGCGCGACGCTTGGCCACACCATCGTCAAGCCCAAACCGGCGTTGGTCCCTCTGATTGTTCACGAACAAAAGCTGGCCTTGTCCATGCAGGGCGTTTCTTTGCGCAATGTCCGCGCGACAGCGTTTCAGGGGGATGCTGCGGCGGTGGACGCAGCGCTTGCACCCGGTTGCGACTATGGCCGTGGCGAAAAGAAAATTCCCCGTCCGCCGATTATTGAGAGTCGTTTCGGTGAAATGCTCTTTACGCATTTCGGTCTGGGCGGACCGATTATCCTGCTCATGAGTCTGGCCGTTGTTGAAGCTCTGGCAAACGGACCTGTTTCCATTCTGATCGATTTAAAACCTGCCTTGACGAAAGAACAATTACGGAAACGGTTGCAGCTGGATTTAAACAATTTCGGCAAAAGAAAGATGGCGAGCATTCTGAAAGAATATCTGCCGTCGAAAATGATTGACCCTTTTGTCGTCCTTTCCGGCATGGACGAAGCAAAACTGGCGCATCAGGTCAGCGCCGGCGAGCGGGGAAAAATGATCGATCTTTTCAAAGCACTGCGTTTCAACGTAAAAGCCCCGCTGCCGCTGGCTAAAGCTATCGTGACGGCGGGCGGCGTCGCTCTTGATGAAATTGATCCGCGTACGCTGGCGTCCAAAAAAAGACCGGGGCTTTACTTTTGCGGCGAGGTGATGGATATTGACGCGGACACGGGCGGCTATAATTTGCAGGCCGCTTTTTCGACAGGCTATGTGGCAGGCGAAAGCGCCGCCGGACATATTGCGTCGTTGCCCATATAATCCAGAACCAAAGATTTAGTGGATGCTTTTTATAGAATGGAAGATTCTTTGGAATATGTTTCTTTCACCAGAGTGCTGGCTACCAGTGCGCCAATGATAACAATTAAGCAAATCTTGAACACAGCGGAATAAGCATCAGCGCTGTATCGACCGTCAACAGATCCAAAAGAATCAAGATACCAGCCTATCAGTGGCTGGCCCAAAGCGGCTCCGGCAAATGGAAAGATGTTCATCAAGCCGGTGGCTGTGCCGGAAATCTGCTGCGGAAACAGTTCCTTGACGGCTGAATAGCCAACCGCAGCCATGCCCGATAACACAAAGCTGTAAGTAAAAAACCAGATATAGAGCGCACCCTTGGAGAAATTGCCGGTAAAAAAGGCCAGCGGGATAAACACAAACAGCGCAAGAATCTGGCCGAGAACGATTACTTTTTTACGGGAGTGTAATACACGGTCGGAAAGCCAGCTCATGGTCGGAGCGCCAATAATCAGACCGATGGCAAACATTGATAAGACAGCGCCTGCCTGTGTTCTCGGCAGACCATAAACATGCATCAGAAATGGACCACCCCACAGGCCGACGAAGCTCAGAGATACTCCGGCGCCCAAAAAACTGCATAATGCCAACGGCCAGAACCAGGACATTTTGATCACCATTACAAGTCCCG
>CAYGNV010000262.1:0-1277 GCA_964351355.1 uncultured Smithella sp. | reverse complement strand
ACCCGGGCGGCAATTGCCATGCCCACGGTTTGTGCAAAACCCAGAACAATTGATCCTACTGCGGCAAAGATGAAAAAGAAGGTTATCGACCGGCGCGGGCCCCAGGAATCGGATAACAGGCCCGCGGGAATCTGCATCAAAGCATAGGAATAAAAATAGGCAGATGACAGAACGCCCATCAACGCACCGCCGGTTTTTAAATCACGCATCATGTCCACGGCGACTATCGCCGGAGCAAGCCGGTGGAAAAAAACAAGCATGTAAGCGGCGCCCAGAATGGCGAATATCAGATAGCGGTATTTAACAAAGCTCATATGCATCATACGTATAGGAGAATCTGTTTTGCCCGTCAATGAAATAAATGTAAAATCGCGGTTATCACCGTTGCGGGGGTCCCTGATGGCATCAGGCAGGGACGGCTCTAAAGCCACAACGAATATTTCAGCTTTTTTCCATGGTCTTGTGGAATTGTATCTGCGGCCATTCTTCCATGGTATGGGAAAGCCGCCAATCGCTCATCGCCAGATAAACCAGATTTCCTTCCGTATCCATCGCCAGATTCATCAGATTTTTTTTCTGGAAGTCTTCCATTTTTCTGGCGTCGTCACAGGTGACCCAGCGGGCGGCGGCATAGTCCGTCTTTTCATAGTCGGCATAAACGCTGTACTCGTTTTTCAGTCGGGACATGGTCACATCAAACTGCAATGCGCCCACGGCGCCCAGAATATTATCCGATCCCCAGAGCGGTTTAAAGACCTGAATCGCGCCTTCTTCGGAAAGCTGCGTCAATCCCTTATGCAGATGTTTGATGCGGAGCGGGTCTTTGAGCCGCACGCGGCAGAAATGCTCCGGGGCAAAATGCGGAATGCCGGTAAATTTGAGCGGTTCCTTTTGTGTGAAGGTATCGCCTACTTTGATGGTGCCGTGATTGTGGATGCCGATGATGTCGCCGGGATAGGCTTCGTCGATATTGGTACGGTCCTGCGCCATAAAAATGGTGGCGTTGGATAAGGAGATTTCCTTGGCGATGCGGTGATGTATCACGCGCATGCCACGCTCGAATTTGCCCGAACAAATCCGCATAAACGCGATGCGGTCACGGTGCGCCGGGTCCATGTTGGCCTGAATTTTAAAAACAAAGCCGGAAAAATCGTCTTCATCCGGACTGACGATCCGCGTCGTGGTGGGGCGTGGAACAGGCGGCGGCGCGATTTCTACAAAGGCGTCGAGCAGTTCCTTGACGCCGAAGTTATTGATGGCGCTGCCGAAGAAAACCG
>CAYGNV010000261.1:0-3631 GCA_964351355.1 uncultured Smithella sp. | reverse complement strand
GCCTGGCCGCCGCCGGAAACCACTCCCGCCGCGGCGCCGATGGCTGCGCCCTTTCCGGCAGCCGCTCCCACATTGGTTCCGGTAACGATGCCAATCGCCGCTCCGATCACCGCTCCCGCGGCGCCAAAAAGTAATCCTCGCTTAGCCGCTTCGGGGGCTACTCTTCCCAGTTCAGTTTGCTTCGACAGGCGGTCATAGGCAAGATTCTGTTCCAGTATCGGCCAGACATTACCATCCGCATCGATCAAAAATGTTTGCTCCGCAATAATCATCAACGGATGAGTGCTTTTATTATCAAAAGCCACCTGCACCGGAAGAATACCCGCCTGCCTGATATCAAAACCAAAGGCTGCTTTGGCCTCCTCGGCATTGACAAAACTTCTGGCGGCAATAACTGCGCCGTCAATATGGACCGCATTGGGGCTGTTTTGGGGCATTTTAAAAGGCACAACCTGCCTCTCATAACGCATGCATCCCGTAAAAAGTAAAAAACAAAAAAAGAAGATTGCCAACCCGTTCTTTTTCTGGAAAATCATATTTTCATCCCCCCTTCATACATAATGGAATTGTTTTTATCATGACAAATTTATTGTGAAACCACAAGCGCAATAACAGCGCAATGATTGCGCAATCCGGATGCAAACCAAACAGAATTTTTTAAGAAAGGAGACCGTCGTCCATTTCACAGCACAAACAACACAGGTCATCAGTTTGTATTTGACAATCGATGGTTTATTTGTTTATAAATTGCGCGTGAATATGAAATCAGTTGTTATCTTAAACTTAATGTTCTTGTGACTCGGAGGATGGATAATATTATGAAGGAAGAAAATGTCAGCCCCACCGATTCATTGCTCCAAAACGTCTCCCCGCATAACGCCCTACCTTGGCTTTTTCAACATCAGAAACTTTTCACTACGGAGGATACCGACCAGTCTCTGGCTCTAAAAAATCTGATTAATAAATTAAATTATATTAATTTTACTGATGGGCACATATTCTTCCTTTTAAATCAGAACGACACCGGCGCACAAATAATGATTAAAGCCTATCCTCAACCCTGTGCAAAAAACGAACTTGTTTCCCACCTCGATCCATCGGATGCTTTAGTTTTGACGGATCTCAAAAACTATGGATTAAATAATCTGATGATTGATGAAGGCCACACAGCCATATTAGCCCCGGTTCAACTCATCAGCCTTGAAGGCGGTATTTTAAGAACAAGCTTGCCGGAGGTTAGCAGAATAAAAACTCTTCGCAAGGTAAAACGATTTCCATGTGATGACTTAAACTGTAAAATCATCCAGGGTGATTTTCATGCACCGGGCCGATTAATCGATTTTAGCGCCGGAGGACTGGGAATCAGCCTCAACGGAAGGAAAAATATCAAGGGATTCGATGACTCCAAACCGGCTTTACTCAACATCAACCAAAACGGCATTCAAATATACTCCGGTTTGTGCCAATGTGTTCGTAATGGCATAGATTCCCTCGACAATAAAGTTGTGTTCGTGCCGCTTAACAATCAGTTTTCTTTATTCCCCAAAAGAGAAATGCGCAATGCCCGCCAACAGGTCGGGCCATCATTTTCAGTGAGCTTTCAACATCCATTTTTCAAAGGCTATATAGAAAGAGATCTATTCGACATTTCCCAAGCGGGATTTTCCATTAAAGATAAAACAGAGGAAGATATTCTCTTGCCCGGCCTGTTCATACCGGACATATCCATCGTTTATGCGGGCATTGTGAAAATGAAGTGTTCCGCGCAGGTTGTTTACCGGCAGGTGGAGACTGAAACGAATATGATTAAGTACGGCCTGGCTATCGCCGATATGAATCTGGAGTCTTTCACGCATCTGAGCCAGATTCTCGGAACATCTACGGATAGTCACGCCAGTATCTCCACGGAAGTGGAAATGGATACTTTATGGGAATTCTTTTTTGATACCGGATTTATTTATGGTGAAAAATACAAAAATATCCAATCCTACCGAAATTCTTTTAAAGATCTTTACAAAAAATTATACCATGACAATCCGGATATTGGCCGGCATATTTTATATCAAAAAAATGGTAAAATCTATGGCCATATCGCCATGGTTCACGCCTATGAGCATTCCTGGCTGATCCATCATTTCGCAGCGCGAAGAATGAGCAATCGTCTGCCCGGAATGACGGTATTAAAACATGTTTTTCAATATGCGGGATCCTACAACCGACTGCCGTCAGCGGGCATGAATCATGTGATGACTTATTATCAACCTAATAATGACATCATCGAACGGATCTTTGGAAATTTCACCCGGCACTTAAATGACAGCAAGAAAAGTTCCGTGGATGTATTTTCATATATGTTGTTTCACAAAGAAACTCCCGCCCGGAAACTTCCAGATGATTGGGTTTTAAGAGAAATCACTCTCCGGGATCTATCGAAGTTGAAAGATTTTTATGAGCTGACTTCCGGCGGCCTGCTGTTGAGCGCTATCGGACTTGATGTTCCATCCGAATCGTTAAAAAAATCATTTGCCGACGCCGGCTTTATAAGAGACTACCGGACATACTGTCTTTGCTACAAGGACAAACATATCGCTTTTTTTATTCTGGACCAATCGGACATCAAACTGAACCTCTCCGATTTAATTAACGGCATCAAAATTATTATCACCGAACCGGACATGCTGTCATGGGCCATGCTCGCTGCGGTCGTTAACGGCCTGGGCGATTATTACCTGGAAGCCAGTATCCCGTTGCTTATTTTTCCTTCCAATTTTTTGACTCTGCAAAACATAACGGTGGAAAAGCAATATGCTTTGTGGATTCTACACGCCAAAGCCTGTGATGATTTACTGGTGTACATGAATCGGCTGATGAATCTTCAGACAGGAAGGCGATAGGCAAGAATGGAAGATCTTCCTATCTACAACAGCATGATCATTCAAAACTATCTGGAGTATCTGAGGAATGATTATCCGCACGTGAACGCAGAGGACTTACTCAAAAACGCCGGCATTACTTTTCAGGAAATTGAAGACCGCGGACACTGGTTGACTCAGGCTCAGGTCAATCGCTTTCAGCAATTTGTCGATGAAGCAACGGGCAAGCCTCATGTGGCTAGAGATGCGGGAAGGTATGTGGCCTCGCCGAAGTCGTCCAGCATCTTTCGTCAGATTATTTCAAGTTTCTTATCGCCGGCGATCGCTTACTGGGCAGCGGAAAAAATGGCGTTGTCGCTCAGTCGCCACCTGTCATTACAAAGCAAATCCTTAGCTCACAATAAAATTGAAATTGTCGCAAAGATAAAACCCGCTGTAAAGGAAGAGCTTTTCCAATGTGAAAATCGCATTGGAATGTTTGAAGCGATCGCAAAATTTTACACAGAAAAATATGCTCACGTCGAACACCCCGAATGCATTCATCGAGGCGACAGACATTGCCGCTACATCATCTCATGGCAGATATCGCGATCTTTAAAATGGGAAAAAGCCAGTATTTACATTGCCAGCTTAAGTTTGATTATTGTTTTCCCCTTCCTGTTTTTTATAAATTTTAAAGATTGGTTAATCTTCTTATTTTCCGCCGCCTTAATATCAACCGGCACGCTACTGTTCAGTTCTTTAATCCGGAACAAAGA
>CAYGNV010000260.1:0-3653 GCA_964351355.1 uncultured Smithella sp. | reverse complement strand
TGAGCGCATTGTATTGCGGGACGATTATCTTCTGTATCGGGAAGAACGGGCGGGCATCCAGTGGCAGGCAAAGACCGAAGCCTTCCGGGAATTAATGGAAACAGCGGCTGAAGGGCTTTTAACCGCAGAGGACAAAGCCTTGTTACAGGACGTGCGGAAGAACTTTGATGCAACGTGCTCCGGATTCTCAGCGATACTGGAGAAACATAAGCGAGAGGGACGCAAGGCAAATAGAATGCTTGCTTTTGGGGAAGCGGAAGCGCGGCAGATCAGCCAGGTATTTCTGAATGCTTACGCCTTGGTGGATAGTCTCGAAAGACTGCATGAATCAACCGTAAGGGTAGCGGAAAAGGCAAAAAATAGAGGAATTTTGATGATCATCTTCTTTTTTGTGACTGGCGGCCTGGCAGTCGTCATCAATTCCGTTTTGCTCAACAGGATTCTGGTGAAACGCTTGAATACTCTCAATGCTGGAATCAACGTTATCGGAGATGGTAATCTGGATTATCAAATAGTTGCGTATGCCGACGATGAACTGGCGGATTTGGCCCGTGCCAGCAATAAAATGGTGGCTAAACTAAAACAATCCCATACCTCTGTGGAAAATCTGCGGCAGGAGGTAGCGGAGCGGCAGCGGGTGGAAGAAAAACTAGGACGAACCAACCGTGTTTTGGCGGTCATCAGCCAGATCAATCAAATGGTTATCCGCACCAGCGAACAGGAAAAATTATTTGCCGAGGTTTGTCTCATTACCGTTGAATACGGAAAATTCCGGATGGCCTGGGTCGGACTGATTAATGAGCGAGATAAAATTATTAAGCCTGCTGTCTGGAGCGGCTTTGAGGAAGGCTATCTCACCAAAATCAATAAATTTTCCGCAAACGACATTCCGGAAGGCCGGGGCCCAACCGGCAGGGCAGCCCGGGACGGTAAATATTTTTACTGCAATGATATAGCGAATGATCCCATCATGGCTTTCTGGCGGGAGGAGGCATTACAGCGCGGTTACCGTTCCGTCATCTCTCTGCCGCTTGTTTTGCAGCACAGGGTAATCGGCGTGTTCACCATTTACGATATAGACCCGTTCTTTTTCAATGAAGAGGAAATAAACCTGCTTAATGAAGTTACCAATAATATTAACTATGCGCTTGAAATAATTGGACTTGCAAAGAAGCGCTATCAGGTGGAAGACGAGCTCAGGCTGCTTAATAAAGAGCTCGAAGGACGCGTCGCAGAGAGAACCGCTGAATTGTCGGCCAGAACCGCCGAGCTGGAGCGGATCAATAAAGTATTTGTGGATCGGGAGTTGCGGATGCGGGAGCTGAAGGCAAGGATTGCAGAGCTGGAAACGCAGAAGACATGAAACGTATCTCGTGAAGCGTGAAGCGAAAAAACCGTCACTCGTGAAGCGTGAAGCGCATCTCGTATCTCGCATCTCACGCTTCACGAGTGACGAACGACGAGGTCTATATGGTTTATCTTGATTTGATTATCAATCTGGCTTTGCTGGTGGCGCTTAGCGTTATCTCCGGTTTTATTGATAAACACTGGCCGCGGAGCACCCGGTTGGGTGTTTTGCTGCAAGGTGCCCTCTTCGGCGGCGCCTCAGTGATCGGCATGTTGCATCCGCTTAACATGGGGCCGGGTCTGATCTTTGATGGACGATCTGTTCTGATCAGTTTGTGTGCCCTCTTTTTTGGTCCCTGGGCGGCGTCTGTGGCTGGTTTGATGACAATCGCCTGTCGCATTGGCTTGGGTGGAGTGGGGACGATCACCGGCGTGCTGGTTATACTTTCATCAGCAGGGATAGGCCTTGTGGCCCACTTTCGGTCTCGCTCGGCAACGGAGCCACCGTCCACGCGAGATCTCTACTTGTTTGGGTTGATTGTTCATTTAGCCATGCTTGCCCTGATGTTCACTCTGCCGGGAAATGCCGGCATGAACGTTGTGATGCGCATCGGCATACCGGTGATTCTGCTGTATCCGCTGGCGACAATCCTTGTCGGCAAGATACTGTCGGATCAGGTATCGGAAATGCGTCATGTTGAGGCTTTGAGAATAAGCGAGGAAAAATATAAACCTATATTCGAAGCGGCTAATGTCGGAAAATCTATTACTCTTCTCACCGGTGAAATAAATGTCAACCAGGCGTTTTGTGATATGCTTGGTTATACAAAGGAAGAAATAAAAAACAAGAGATGGCAGGACGTTACTCCTGCAAATGATATTGAAGCAACTCAGAAAATTGTAGATTCGCTCCTGCAAGGCAAAGAAGATTCAGCCCGGTTCAATAAACGATATACGCATAAAAACGGCTCATACATCTGGGCGGATATTAGCGTTGCGATACATCGTGATGCTGATCGTAACCCCCTTTTCTTTATAACAACAGTAATAGACATCACCGAACGCAAGCGGGTGGAGGAAGCGCTGCGGGAAAGTGAGGAGAAGTTCCGGGTGCTGGTTGACTCGACGCCCTCGGCGGTGATGCTTTACCAGGATGACCGTTGGATTTACGCGAACAGCGCCGCCGAGACCATTTGTGGTTATTCGGTCAAAGAACTTCTGTCCATGAATTTCTGGGATTTCATCCACCCCGACTACAAGTCGGCAATACAGAAACACGGCCGGAAGCGCCAGCAGGGAGAGGCAACGACAAATCGTCATGAATTCAAGATCATCGCGAAGGACGGCACACAGAAGTGGGTCGATTTGTCGGGTGCCTCAACAACTGTGCAAGGAAGGCTCGCAGGCATCATCTCCATCCTGGACATCACCGAACGCAAGCGGGCGGAGGAAGCACTGCGGACCAGCGACGCACAACTCCGCGCTATTCTCGATGCGACACCATTTCCCATTGCCATAGTGGATTTTCAGGATAACGACATCGAATATTGGAGCCAAAGTGCCCTGGCCCTTTTCGGACATACCGCACCCACAACACCCGAGTGGTATCAACTGGCATACCCGGATCCCGATTACCGGCGCGAGGTGATCGATCGGTGGAAACCTTTCCTGGAAAAGGCGCGGCTGTCCGGCAAACCGGTCAATACCGGGGAATACCGGATCTCCTGCCATGACGGCTCGGTGCGCATTTGCGAGTTGTACGCCACTTTTCAGACAGGCAAGCTCATTGTCACGTTCAATGACATTACCAAGCGGGTGCAGGCGGAGGAAAGTCTTAAAGAAAATGCCGGCCTTTTAAAGATCGCCGGAGAAACGGCAAAACTTGGCGGCTGGAGCGTTGACCTTAGAAACAACCTTTGCACATGGTCCGATGAAACGGCGGCCATCCACGAAAGGCCTGCCGGGTACTCGCCATTGGTGGAAGAGGGGATAAGCTATTATGCGCCGGAGTGGCGGGAAAAAATAACAAAAGTATTCACTAAATGCACCCAAAACGGCATTCCCTATGATGAGGAAATGGAGATCATCACTGCCAATGGCAAGCGGGTCTGGGTGCGGACAATAGGCAAACCTTTAAAAGATGAAGCCGGGAAGATCATTAAAGTTCAGGGAGGGTTCCAGGACATCACCGAACGCAAGCAGGCGGAATCCCAAAGGGATGCAATGCTCGAAGAAATCAGCAAACTCAATAAAAATTTGGAACAGAGGATAAAAGAACGGACGGCCGAGCTTACTAATGCCATCGA
>CAYGNV010000259.1:0-3655 GCA_964351355.1 uncultured Smithella sp. | reverse complement strand
CCTTAATCGGCAAAAGGGTTTTTGTTCCTTTTGGCCGCAGAAAACGCACCGGTTTTATTGTCGCCGTATTGACGTCCTGCGATCTGGAAAAAATCAAGCCGATTGGCGAAATCCTTGATGAAGAAGCGTTTTTCGACAGCAACGATCTGAATTTTTATTTGTGGATCTCCGACTACTTTATCCATCCGCTGGGAAAAACACTGGCTGAACTGATTCCCTCGGGATCCGAAAAAAAAGATTTCCTCTGGATCGTTCCTGTGCCGGCGCCTCTGGATCTGGCCCTGTCCAAATCACAGGAGGAGCTTCTGGATTTTTTACATCAATATCCCCAGGGTATCGCACTTGGTCACCTGATAAAAAATTCCGGCCTCAAAAATGCGGCAACTGTTGTGCGCAGCCTGCATTTAGCGGGACTGGTAAGGTTCAGCGAAAAGCAAAAAAAATCACTGGCGATCCGCACGCAAAAGATTATACAGCTCGCGCCGGATGCCGGGGACCCGCTGAAATTGACCACCCGCCAGGAAGCCCTGATTGATTTTTTAAAGAACTCCGGTCCAATGGAATTAAATAATCTGATTGCTTCGGCCGGAACCTCCAGCGCCATTGTTAAAAAACTGCTGGAAAAAGGCATCATTACTTTCACCGATGCAGAAATCATCCGCAAAAGCTCACTGACATCCACCATCAGCCGGACGCGCGAAAGCATTCATCTCTCGAGCGAACAGAAAACCGCCCTCGATGAAATATGCCGCAGCATCCATGCTGATAAATTCCGCCCGATCTTGCTGCACGGCGTCACCGGCAGCGGAAAAACGGAAGTTTACCTTAACGCCATCGAACATGTCTTAAAAAACGGCGGCACGGCCATGTATCTGGTTCCGGAAATCGCCCTGACACCGCAGCTCATCTCCAGAATCGCCGGTCGGTTTGACGAGAATAAAATCGCCGTTATCCACAGCGGCATTGCCCAGAGCGTCCGCTACGATCAATGGCGGCAAATCAAACGCGGTCAAATTAATCTCGTCATCGGCGCCCGCTCCGCTCTATTCGCGCCGCTGCCTGATTTAAAATTAATCATCGTCGATGAAGAGCATGACGCCTCCTACAAGCAGGATGGAAGGCTTTGCTACCACGGCCGCGATCTGGCCATCGTTAAAGCCAAATTCAGCGCAGCGGTTGTTGTGCTCGGCTCAGCAACACCGGGGGTTCGTTCTTACTATAACGCCCGGACAGCAAAATATCATCTTCTGGAACTAACCCGGCGGATCAATAACAAACCCCTGCCCCACATCGATATTATCGATATGAAAGCGCAAAAGGAGATACACGGCAAAACGCCGATCCTTTCAGATGCCTTGATGACGGCCATTGGAGAAACGCTCAGCAAAAAAGAGCAGACCCTGCTGTTTCTGAATAAGCGCGGATTTGACACGTTTCTGGTCTGCGCCGACTGCGGCTATAATTTCCGCTGCCCCAACTGTGCCGTCGCGCTGAAAAGCCACCTGGCGGAAAATATCATTAAATGCCACTACTGCGACTATACGCAGAAAGCCATGCCGCTTTGCCCCAAGTGCCGGGGCAGCCGGATACTGAACTACGGCGCCGGCACTCAGAAGCTGGAAAAAGAAATTGAAAGTCTTTTTCCCGGAGCGCGGGTGCAAAGAATGGATTCGGACGCCACCACCCGTAAGGGCACTCAGGAAAAAATTCTTTACGCCTTGGAGCAAAAAGAAATTGACATTCTGGTCGGAACGCAGATGATCACCAAGGGACACGACTTCCCCTTCATCACCCTGGTGGGCGTCATTTCAGCAGACACGTCTCTGAACATGCCGGATTTCCGCGCGGCCGAAAAAACGTTTCAGATACTGACCCAGGTTGCGGGACGGGGTGGACGCGGCGATGCCGCGGGCCGCGTCATTATCCAGACCTTTAATCCCCAGCACTATGTCTTGCAGCACACTCGCACTCACGATTACAAAGCGTTTTATGAAGAAGAAATAGAGTTTCGCAAATCACTGCAGTACCCGCCTTTCGGATACATCATCAATCTTCGTCTGTCGTCCATAAAAAAAGACGCGCTCATGGAAACGGCGCAAGAAGTCGGCAAAGAGGCCCGGAGGCTTGCCACGCGTTATGGAAACGCCGCTGAAATTATCGGCCCATCGGAATCGCCGCTGGCCAAGATTCGGGGAGAACACCGCCAGCAGATGTTGCTCAAAGGCCGCGACAGCAAAATCCTTCATTCCATCGCCGCCGAGCTTCTGGAAAAGCACGACACCAGCGCGGTGAAGATCACGGTGGATGTCGATCCGGAAAATTTTATGTGATACTTTTTCTGGTTTTAACTTGCAATGCTGAAAAGAAATTCAACACGGCGATGAGTGCGCCCATCACAAAGACATACTGGTAGCCCCAGTTCACCCAGATCACGCCACCCAGAAGCGCAACAGCAATGGAAAAGATGTGATCGATGCTGACGCCCATCGTCAGGGTCTGGGTAACATCTTCGGGCTTGACCGCTATTTTCTGGAGGTAAGTTGCCCTGGCCATGCCCACTGACATCATCAACTGGTCAACAATATAACAGGCGCAAGCGATGATGAGGGCCGCCGTTTCCGTAAATACCTCTCTGGCAAAACCGTAACCGATGCAGACGAAAACAAGAACGACTGCCTCTGCCGTCAGAATAAATCTTTCACCCAATTTATCAATGGCTTTTCCCAGCATGGGCTTGAAAAATATACCGATCAGTCCGCCCACTGCCAGAAGGGTTGCGAGGACCTGTGTCTTCTGACGGAATACCGTCACCAGGACCCAGGGCGCAAAGGTTAGGAAAATCTGTTTGCGTGTTCCGTATAAAATATTGAGCCAGTAAAAAAGTTTGTACTCTTTCCGAAGCTGAAATTTAGCGCGGGCGGAATAAGGCTCGTCCTTTTTCATCAGGTAAAGCAAAACCGAGACGGTCAGAAATCCGAGAAATGCAAAGATATATGAAATCTGAAAAGTAAGATTGAAAAACTTAAAACCCATAAAGATACAAAAACTGCCGAGAATCATCGCCAGATTGGCCACAGCGCTGAACTGCCCCAGCCTCCGGCCTTTTTGACCTTCGTGAGCCAGTTCCATGCCGATGCTCTGATTGAGCGGGATGAACAAATGCTGACCCACACTGAAAATAAACAGCCAGACAAGCATCACGGAAAAGCCGGGCGAGGCAAACCCGATCAGCAGGATACCGAACGCGCACAGCAAATTGGCAAGAACCGCCAGCCTTCGCGAACACAGAAAAAAGAAAAGCGCAGCAAAAAAGACGACCAGAAATCCGGGCAATTCTCTGGGCAATTCCAGAAAACCCCGCTGCCAGTCGCTGATAAAAAATGTCTCATTGAGAAAATTATTAAAGGTGGAATCGACAATACTCTGAGAAAATCCAAATACAAATGTAGCGGCCAGAAATAAGCGGAAATCCCGCGGCAGCATTAAAAATCTATTTTTAATCTGCTTGATGATATTTCGCCCCTGTTGTTTATGATAATAAGACAACGGCAGGATCATCCTGCCGTTGTCTTGCACCAATCGTTTTAATCAATCACTTAACCTAGCATTATTTCGTCTCCAGACGGATACGATCCTGATAGTATTGTGTGATTTC